>JAHEDC010000535.1 GCA_024641425.1 Verrucomicrobiales bacterium
GCGGGGCGAGGAGGGGGGCGTCGGTGAGGAGGTCGGGACCGGAGACGGTGCCGCCAGCGTCCGAGAGGAACTGCACGATGTTCGCGCCGACGCGGACGAAGGAGCCGCTCTTGTAAATGTCCGCGCTGGCGGGATCGTTCGCGGCCGTGTTCCCGGCGATGATGCAGTTCTCCAGGGTGAAGGTGCCGCTGGCGAAACTGACCCCCCCTCCGCTGTTCGCGGCGGTATTGCCGGAGAGCGTGCAGTGCCGCAGCGTGAGTCCGTAAGTGGCATCGATCGCGCCGCCGCTGGTCCCGGCGGAATTTCCCGAAAGGGTGCAATTGGTGAGCGTCAGGAAGGCGAAGCCTCTGCATTGAATGGCTCCGCCGGAGTCGCCGGCGGAATTTCCCGAGAGGGTGCAGCGGGTGAGGGAGAGCATGCCGCTCAAGTTGAAGATAGCGCCTCCTCTGAAGGCATCCCACCCGCCAGTGAGGGTGAGACCGTGGAGGGCAAGGATGGTGGGGCCGCCAGATATCCTGAAGATCTGCGTCGTTCCGCCGCCGCTGAGGGTGACCCCGGCGGGGAGGCCGGAGGCGTCGATGGTGACTTGCCCCCACACGGAAAGGTAGTTGGCTACTGTGATGACATCGCCGGGCTCGCCGTTGAAGACTGCGGGGTCGAAGACGATGGTGTCGCCGGCACGGGCGTCGGCGAGGGCCTGGCGGAGGGAGCCGGGGCCGTCGTCTCCGGCGTTGGTGACGGTGAGGGTGCCGGCGCGCAGCGCGGGGGCGGCGAGGAGGAGGATGAGGGCTGCGAGGGCGGACGTGCTCATGGGATGAACGGGGGCCGCCGGAAGATGGTGGAAATCGGGTGCGGTGTCATTTTTAAATCGCGCGGCACGGCTGCGGAGGAGGCGAATCTTCAGGGGTGGAGGCGGAATTTCTTGCCTATCGGGCCGGGGGAATCCACGTTGGCGGAAACCAATAACCCACAACCAGCGACCCGTCCGCGAGGCGGGCGGACCCAACCGATGGCGGATACCGCGACAATTTCCAAGAACACGATGGCTAGCGAGAGTTTCGAGTCTGGGCCCGAGGGGGAGCGGAGGGAAAGGGAGGATTTCGACTCCCTCCTGGCGCGGGCGGTGGAGGCGCTGCCCCTGCCGGAAGCGGAAACGGCCCCGAAGGAGGCGACGGGTGGAGAGGGGGACAACCTGGACGACATCCCGGAGGCGATTCCGGTGCGGAAGCCGCCGGTGCTGGCGCCGTTGCCCTCGGTGTCGGCGGCGCCGCGGAACGTGCGCCGGGCGAGCGTCCTGCCGGTGCGCCGGAACATCCCATCGGAGGTGGTGCCGGAGGGAGGCGTGGACAAGCGGCCGATCGACGTTTCGCGGTTCCAGACTTTCGACGCGCACCGGAAGGGAGAGTACCGGGTGGAGCCCCTGGAGCGGGTGCCGGGCGAGCGGCGGAAGCGGGGGGCTTCCGCGGCGGCCCCGAAGTTCCTGGACGGGGAGCTGCCGCGCTCGGTGGAGCGGGGAATCCGCTATCCGAATCCGGGGACGGTGCGGTTCGCGGCGCTGGCCCTGCTGGTGACGCGGCTTTTCATGCTGGCGTCGCTGATCGCGTTGCCGCTGATCGCCTTCCTTGCCCCGGAGCAGATGCCGAAGTACGCGTGGATTCCGGCGACGTTCGTCCTGGCGGGGATGCTTTTCCTTCTGAGCGCGCGGCGCTGCCGCTGCCGGGTGTGCAGCTGCCACCTGTTCTTCGTGAAGCGCTGTTTCAAGAACCGGAACGCGCACCGGCTGAAGTTCCTGGGCTACGCGGGGAGCGCGGCCCTGCACGTGCTGCTTTTCCGCTGGATGCGCTGCATGTACTGCGGGACGGCGATCCGGATGCGCGTCCCGAAAGGCGAGGAACACCTTTACCCCTGAGCGGTGGCGGAAGGGGGGCGGCTTTTCAGGATTTCCCCGGATGGATCCGGACGAGGTTCCTCTCGCTGTCGAAGGTGAGGACGAGTCCGTGGAGGGCCTTCATGCCGGCGGTGCCGAAGAATTCGCCGAGGATGTCGGTGCCGTTGTGGTGCAGCTCGACCTGGGGGGAGTCGAGGACGGCGCCACCGAGACGCGCGGTGCCGTGGAGGCGGAGGGTGCGGTAGCTGTTGTCCCCGTAATAGGTGCGGTAGGAGGTGGTGCCGAGATCGGTGGTGGGGAAGGGAAGGCTCCCCTGCTTGGTCGGAAACTGGAGCCCGCCGGCGGCTCCGGTGTCGATGATGAAGGGAACGCGGAGTCGACTGGAGGCGTCGGCGAAGTCGACCTTGATGACGGGTCGCCCGGCGTCGGAGCGGGAGCGCTCGGTGCCGGGCCCCGATCGGGCGAGGGTGCCGGGCTCGAAGCGCAGCTCGTAGCGGTGGAAGTCGGCGGTGACGAGGAGGTCGCGGAAGTTGCTCAGCGAGAGGACACCGTCGACGCGGGTGCCGATGGAGGAGGAGAAGTCGTCTAGAATGCCCCGGGCGTCGTTGGTCGCGAGGAGATGCCACAATCCGGCGTCGCCGATCTCAAGGGTATCGATCTCGTAGAATCCCTGGCGGGCGCCGAAGTGGTCGAAGCCGACGGGAAGCTGGACGAGGCCGGCGGCCTTGATGAGGCGCGGGCTGACGATGGCGGTGGAGGCCCCGGTGTCGAAGAGGAAGACGGCCGGGTGCCTGCCGTTGATCAGGACGCGAACCAGCGGCAGGCCCATGCTGCTCCGGATGAGGGGCGCACGGGCCGGAATCCTGGCGAGCCCCGTCTTGTGGGGGGCCATGATTCCGGGCAGGCGGGAGATCGCGCCTGTCGTGCAGGCGGAGAACCCGAGGGCGGCGGCGCAGAGGAGGAGCAGGCTGGCGGAGCGGAGAAAGGAGCGCATGGTGGTGGTTTTGGGGAGGAGCGCGGTCGGGCGAGGGGCTAGTGTCGCCTGTTTCGGGGAAAAATGAAGCGACATTCCGGTTTGCCATCGCGGGCCTTTCCGGGGAAAGGGTAGACGATGGTGATCCCGAACCCGAACGACCCCGTCCCGAACGCGGATGCCCGGCAACTGGTGCCGGAGGATTATTTCCGCGCGTTCCGGCGCGAGGAGATCTTCCCGGACCCCGCGCGCCCGCTGGAGGTGGATCTCGGTTGCGGGGACGGACGCTTCCTGCTGGAGATGGCGGCCCGCTTTCCGGAGCGGGATTTCCTGGGCGTGGAGCGTTTTCTCGGACGGGTGCGGAAAGTCTGCCGGAAGGGCGCGCGGGCCGGGCTGTCGAACCTGAAGGTGCTCCGCCTGGAGAGCGCCTACACGCTGGAGTGGATGCTCCCGGCGGCGTCGGTCTCGCGGGTGCATCTGCTTTTCCCCGATCCCTGGCCGAAAAAGAAGCACCATGGCCGGCGGCTGGTGAAGCGGTCCTTCTGCGAGGCGCTGCGGAAGGTGCTCGTGCCGGAGGGCGAGTTCCTTTTCAAGACCGACCACGGGGAATACTTCGCGGAATCGGTGGAACAGGTGCGCGAGTCGGGCCTTTTCGACGAGTCTCCCTGGCCGGACGACGCGTTCATCTATCCCGAAACGGATTTCGAGCGGCAGTGGTCAGCGGCCGGACGTGCCCTCCACCGGGCCCGCTTCGTCCTTCGCTGATTCGATACGGAAGGGCTCGGGGGCGAGGAAGCCGGTGAGGGTGATCTCCCCCGGGGAGACCGCGAGGCCCACCGCGCCGGTTTCGGCCTGATTGAAAAGCCGGATGCCTTTCTCCTTGCAGTAGGCGGACAGGGAAAGGGGAATCCGCTCGGCCGTGGGCGTGTCGCTGTGGGAGGAGACGATGGCGACGGGACGGACTGCCGCGAGGAAGTCGGACAGTCCGCCGGGATCGGAGCGATGGCGACCGGATACGAGCACCTGCGCCCGGAGTTCGCCGGCCGGGAGATTGCCGAGGAGCCAGGTCTCGGTCTCGAATCCGCTGTCGCCCGCGAAGAGGACGCGGGAGTCGCCGCAGACGATCAGGAGGACGAGGCAATGGTCGTCCGCCCGCGCGCTTTCGTGGCCGGGCGGAGGGAAAAGGACCCGGATTTCAGTCTGGCCGTCGATGGGGATGACGTCGCCGCGTGCGAGTGTTCTGGGGGCTCGCTTTCCCGCTTCGAGCGTGGCGACGGTGGAACGGATGCCCGGGGAACGGAGATCCTTCAGGGCAAGGAAGGTTTCGCCGGGTCGATAGGCGCCGAGGACACGGTCGGCGGCGCCGACGTGATGGCTGTCGCCGTGGGTGAGGATCATGCCGTC
>JAHEDC010000083.1 GCA_024641425.1 Verrucomicrobiales bacterium
CGTAGATACCGTCGATCAGATCCGCCTTCCCCCAGCGCAACCCGGCCTCGATGCTATCGAGCGCCGTCACTTCCGTCACTATCACGGGCTGACCTTTGGAAACGACGACCATTTCCCCGAGCGCGAAAATCCAATCTCCCGTCAGCGGCAGGCCCTGCTGCCGCCGATTCCACAGCTTGGACGCCGTGACCCGCACGTAGCGCCCGCTCGCCCCCTTCCCCTCGATCCCCACCGGAACGGAACCCGGACGGGAAAAGTCATCCGCCGTCTCGTCCGCGAGCACGCGCCGCGCCGCGAAATCCGCCGCGTCCGAGACCTCGACCCGGAAGCGATGGGGAAATCCGAAATCCGTGAATCCGTATTCGTCCGCCGCGAAGAGCAGGACTTTGTCAATCGGCCGCACCTTCCCGAGATCGACCTGCACCCATTTTTCCATCTCCTGCGCCGAGGCCACTTCGGAGTGGTAGCCGTAGCGCTCCGAACGCGCCGCGCCCGCGACCTGCGGCGGCGCCGCCTCGGCCTTCTCCAAAGCGGCGATCTCCGTCTCGAGCGCGCGCAATTCAGGCGACTTCGCCGCCTCGATTTTCTCGGTGAGCGCAGCCATCCGCTCCGTGATCACCTTGTATTCCGCCGTCAACGCGATCCGGCGATGCGCGTTCTCCGGAGTCGCATCATACGGCCGATCCGCCCGGTCGAGCGCGGCGAACACCGCTTGCAGGCTATAATAATCCTCCATTGAGATCGGATCGCGTTTGTGATCATGACACTGCGCGCACTGCACGGTCACGGAGCAAAAGGAGTTCATCGTCGTCGCCACCATGTCATCGCGGTCGAGGTGACGCGCGACCTTGCCGTCGATCTTCTCTTCGGAGACTTCCGCGTGCCCGATGAAATCCCACGGCCCCGCCGCGATGAAGCCAGTCGCCACGACACCATCGACGGTATCGGGCCACAGCACATCCCCGGCGAGTTGTTCCCTTACCAAACGCGCATACGGCTTGTCCTCGTTGAAGGCCCGGATCACGTAGTCGCGGAAAGGCCACGCATTCGGCCGCAGCTTGTCCTTGTCATAACCGTGGGTGTCCCCGTAATGAACGACGTCGAGCCAATGCCGCGCCCAGCGTTCGCCGTAGCGCGGCGAATCCAAAAGGGCATCAACGAGCTCTTCATACGCCTCCGGACGGCCGTCGTCCACAAAGGCCGCGACCTCCTCCGGCGAGGGCGGGAGCCCGGTGAGATCGAAATACACGCGCCGGATCAAGGTGCGTCGATCCGCCTCGGGAGAAAGGGCCAATCCCTCCTTCGCCTGCCGTGCGATGACGAAATGATCGATCGGCGTCCGCGCCCGGTCGCTACCGGGCCCCGTGACCACCGGCACGGCGGGACGCTCGAGCGGCCGAAAGGCCCACCATTCCTTGCCCTTCCCCGACTCCCCATAAGCAGGGATTTCCGGAAGGCAAAGGAGGGGCAGAAGCCAGAGGAATGCCGTTCGCAATGTCATGATCATCCCACACAGTGCCCTCCCCCCGTCGCTCTGTCCATCCCGCAACCACGGGAGAACCGCACGCAATATGCGCTTGGTTTCGCGGGCGGATCGCGGCACTTTCTTCCCTTCCCTTTGCCTATGTTGCCCTCCTTTCCATGGACCCGTCTGCTGCGCTGCGCGGGTGTCCTCGTGATTCTTCCGCCCCTCTCCCCCGCGACCGCGGAGGAACCCCCTCCAATCGCCCGCCTCTTCAGCGGGTCCGTGCGGGAGATGGAGGCGCGTCTGGCCGCAGTGCGGGCCGAACGAAATTCCCTCTCCGTTGCCCCTTCCATCTCGAACGGCGGCAGCCTCGGCTTCCACGCCTTGGGAAACACGAGCTATCAGGATTGGGTCCTCGTTGATCTCGGAAAGCCGCGCCCCCTCGAAGCCATCGTCCTCGTGCCCGTGAACATCGCCTACGCGCACGGGGGGGATCGCGACTACGGTTTCCCCCACGGATTTCGGGTCGAGGTGTCTCTCGGCGAGGATTTCGAGAACAGCCACCTCGTCGCCGACACCACCCGGCAGCCGCTTGCCAATCCGACACCCGCCGTTGTTCTGGACGCCGAAGACATCTCCGCGCGATTCGTCCGCGTCACGGTTACCGAACCCTGGCAGATGCCCGGCACCCGACGCAGCCTGTTCGCGCTCGGGGAACTCCTCGTTTTCTCGAACGGTCGGAATATCGCCCCCGGCACATCCGTAACCGCCTCCCGTTCGACCGAAGCCGAACCGATGTGGTCCATCGAGAATCTCGTCGACGGACAGAGTGTTCTCGGCAATCCGACGACTCCGGAAACCGCGACCCTCAACGGCTACCACAGCCAGATCGAGACCTCGCCGTCCGAAGAGAAATGGGTGCAGATCGATCTTGGCGAGGCCACCGTGATCGAAGAGGTGCGCATCCTCCCGGCGCGACCCATCGACTGGGCGGAATCCCACGGCTTCGGGTTCCCCCCCTGCTTCCGCGTCGAATCCTCGCTCACCCCGGGTTTCTCGGACACGAAGATTCTCCTTGATCGCACGGACGCACCTTTCCCAAACCCCGGCGACAATCCGATCGTGATTCCCCTCGAAGGCGTGAAGGCTCGCTACGTCCGCTTCACCGCGACCCAACTCTGGAAACGGGGATCCGATTACGTTTTCGCCCTCGCCGAACTCCAGGTCTTCCGGAACGGGAAGAATATCGCGGAGGGTGCGCCCGTCACCGCCCTTGATGAAGTCGATGTCACGTCTTGGGCGAACGAAGCGCTCGTCGACGGCTTCGATAGCCGCCATCGGCTCGAGAACGACGAACTGCAATGGATCAAGGGCGTGGTCCGCCAGCAGCGCCTCTCCGAGGAAGCGGACGTCCTCGAACTTGGGCTCCGGGAGACCATTGGCAGGGTGATTACCCGTCTGATCCTGCTGGCCAGCGCCTCCGGCGTCACTCTCTTCGGTCTGCTCGGCTTCACCGTCCTGCGAAGCCGGGTCCTCCGGCAACGCGAGACCGACCTCCTCCGCGCACGGATCGCCAGCGACCTCCACGATGAGATCGGCAGCAATCTGGGCAGCATTGCCCTCCTCAGCGAGATCGGCGGCGGCCCCGACGACCTCGTGGAAATCAATCGCGTCGCCTGCGAGACCGCCGCCTCCATGCATGACATCGCATGGGTCATCCGGAGCGGCCACGATACCCTCGACGATCTTCTCCACCGCATGCGGGAGGTGGCGGCGGCGATGCTGAAGAAGATCGACCACAGCTTCACCGTCACGCCGGAAGCCCCGCCCGCGCAGAAGATCTCCCTCGTCTTCAAACGCAACACCCTCCTCTTTTACAAGGAAGCGCTCCACAACGTGATGCGCCACTCTGGAGCCACCCGCGCGGGAATCACCGTCGCCCTGACCCGAAAGCACTTCGTCCTCGACATCCACGACAACGGCCTCGGCTTCGATCCCGCCGTCGCGGAGTCCCTATCGGGCAGCGGCTTGAAGAATCTCCGGAAACGTGCGGCGTCCCTCCACGGCATCGTGACCATCAACTCTTCTCCAAGCCAGGGCACCACCATCACCCTGAAGGCCCGCTTCCCCTGAGCACTCCGCCGCGATTGCGGGATGGACGCTCGAACGCACGCTGCCTATACTCCCCGCCATGCCGTCCCCTAAACCGCCCGAGACCATCACGGTCTGGTTGATCGAAGACAACAGCACCTTCCGCAGGACCGTCGCCCGTGTCATCAATGCAACCGTCGACATGACCTGCCCGAAAGCCTTCGCGACCTGCGAGGAAGCCCTCGCCACCCTCGGTCGGACGCGCGCCCCGGATGTCATCCTCCTGGACGTCGGTCTGCCGGGCATGAATGGCATCGAAGGCATCGCTCGGATCAAGGAACTCTCGCCCGGAACCCATGCCATCATCCTCACCGTCTTTGATGACCAGGAAAAAGTCATCAAGGCCATCTGCGCCGGCGCTTCCGGCTATCTCCTGAAGACCTCGCCTGTCAGGGACATCACGACCGGCCTCCGCGATGTCATGAAAGGCGGTGCACCCATGAACGGACGCATCGCCAGAATGGTGCTCAGCATGTTCTCGAAGATCGCCCCGAAGCCGAGCGAGAATTACGACCTCACCGAGCGTGAGCGCGACATCCTGCGCCTTCTCGTCGAGGGCCTGCTCAAAAAGGAAATCGCTGATCGCCTCGACATCAGCTTCCATACCGTCGACACCCACCTGCGGAACATCTACATGAAACTCCAGGTCAACAGCCAAACCGGAGCGGTCGCCAAAGCGCTGCGCGAAGGCTTGGTTTCCTGATCCAGAGGGATTGCCAAAGCGAGCGCGACGCCCTCGCGTCACTCCCAGGACACCGCCCTCATCCTACCGAAAAGCCCCGACATTCCGGACACCGGAATCGTCGAACGGAAAGACAGAGTGCGGGTGCCGTCGCCATTGTTCACGGTTCCGAGGAATTCCACCGACTCCTCCGACCACCCGACAAGATCATTGCCAAGCTCAATCCCGAGCGCCGCATCATCGGCGCCCAGCGCGTTTACGAAGGAGAACGTCAGGTGGTGCTGCCCCTGCCCCGCGGGATCCTCAACCAAACTTCCGCCCAGTGCACTGACATCCGGAAACCGCGGCAAGGTTCCATTCAGGTATTCAAGATAGTTGCCCCGCTGGTCCCCGTCTTGATCGAGATGCGGATCAGGAAGCGCATTGTTCATCGTCGCCCAATCCACGAAGTGGAGCCGGTCATCGCTTCCGGGGTGCCCCCCGAGGTCACGGCTGCTCCGCCAGTTCCGCGGATCGCTCGCATCTGCGCCTCCGGGACGGTCGGGCGCGATGAGAACCAACGAATACCCAACTCCCGCCGCGCTCACCGGCCACGGGGCCACGACCCCGTAACGGAAATCAACAAGGAGCATTCCGAAAGCGGTGGCAAGTGCGAGCCGCTCTCCGCTGTTGCTGAGGTTGCCGCCCCCCAGCACCTCGCCGCCGAAATGGATCACCGCATTCGGATAGCGCTGGTTGAAGGCGGCGCGATTCTTGGAAATGACGAGGCGTTCGCCAGGGCCCAACGGACCCTCCGGAGTGACAAGAAGCGACACGCCATCCACGAAACGAAGACCCGCCAGATCGAGACTGTGGGCGGAGACATTGCGTAACTCGATGAATTCGAAATCGCTCCCTTCGTCGAAACCGGCCGCGATCTCAGCCGCCGTCGGAGGAGCGGGTTGGTACATCAATTCACTGACGACCAGGTCACCGGGAAGCGGCGCCGCGACGGCGCCGGTATTCGTGACGGCGATGGTATCAGTCCCCACCAGATTTCCTTGTAAGTCATAGGCTTGAAACACAAGCACATTCACCCCGCCGCCCAAGGGTACGGTAACCCGCCACGCACTGTCACTGATCCATGTTAACGGGAACGCGATGTCACTGTTAGCGAGGCGAATTTCACGGACATCGACCCATCCCGCCCCTTCGATCACGACGGGGGACTGGGCGGCGGAGAAGTTGGCCCCGCCATTGGTCGTCACCGCGAAACTCACAGCCGGAATCGCGCTCTCGCACTGGCTCATGGCAGAGGCAGCCCGCGAACCAATGTATCCGGTAATTGCCTCCAAACCCTGACCCGGAAGCTTCGAGGCATAGTGATTGACCCACGGCCCCATATAACCCGTGTTGTAGGTCGTCGCGATCAAATCGTGGACGTGTTGGAAGAAGAGGCGCTCCAGAACGGGATCGGCGATCATTTTGGAAAGATCGGTATTGGCGACGAGAGGCGAGGTCGCCCCGTTGATGAAGGCGAAGTCCATATCCCACGGAAAGAGGAGCATCCGCCCGTCCTCGGGACGCTGGTAGAAACGCGCGTTGTGGGCATTCGAATTATTGAAGTAACTATCACTTACCCCACAGAGCGAGACCGCCGCGTAGGCGCGCAACCACTGGTCGACATCGATGATTCCGGGAACGGCATTACGGAAAGCAGCTCCGTTGAGACCGAACAGATCGGTCAGGGCGATCATTCCCGAAAAGTCATCCCGGTCGCGGTTGTTCCGGAGCTGAAAGTAATAGCGGTAGGCTTCAGGATCTCCATTCCCCTGCGTGCGAACCGGCACACCATTGACCGCATCCGGAAGCGGAAGCTTCCGTCCCTCGGGCCCACCGGTCGTCGTCGTCGGATGGTAGATCAATTCGTAGTTATGGAGCGATCCGTCGCCGCCATTCGCATACTGACCGTCGAGAAAATCACTCGTATAGCGCGCGAGCTGCAGTTGGGCCGTGCCGCTCGGAATATTGGGAGCGTTGAGCTGGACGAGATCGTTGTTGAGCGAGGGAATCCCCCCCGCGCTGCTCAGGATATGGTGGATGAGGATCTCATCCTGCCCAAAGGTGCGCCCGAAGCGCCAGCCTCCCGAGCGGTCGAGCCCGACCGACTTGTGGGTGCCCCGGAGTTTCTGGGCGGGATCGAAGGTCAGCGCATAGCCGCGCCGGCTGGGGTCGGTCCGTCCCCGCTGGCTCCCCTTGTTCGTCACTCCGACGTCATAGAATACCTCATTGTCGTAAACAACGGTCGCTCCCACTTCATCGCTGCTCATCACGTAAATGGTATTGGCCAGAAATGCGCTGTCCGCCGCCGTGGTGAGAATCGTCAGGTTATGCAGGTCGGGACGGGGAGCTCCGCCTCCGCCCACGCGGAAAAGCGCGCGCGATTCGGGTCCCGCCGCCGGATACGCCGCGACCACAGCACCTCCATCGGTGCCCTCGACATGGAATTGCACCAGCGTGGAATCAGCCATCCCTGGAAGGCTCGCCTCATACAAACCTTCCGCATTCAAACTCATCGGCATCGAGGAGAAAGCACCGCCGTTCTCCGACCAGAAGAGCGCGACCGAGGACACGCCGTCGGGATCGTCCGCCGCGACCCTCACGGTCACGACTTGGCCCGGCGCGGGAGTGATCGGGGAATGTCTGAAGTTACGAAATGTCGGGCCGAGATTGCCGACCAAAGCGGAATTGGGCGTGCCCGGTGTCCCGGAGGTCATGGGCCGTGTGAGGATGTGGGTGCGGGCGAGCCGGTTGAAATAAAGACGACTGTTCAATTGCGGCGATCCGTTGATCCAGCGGGCTCGGAAGGAAATCTCGTATTCCTTGTTCGCGTCGAGAGTGACAAAATTCGCGCCACTCTTCAGGGTTGTTTCCAGATGATCGTGAAGGTGCCACTGCGGGCCGGTGGCCACGACATGAAGCACCTTGTTTGAACCAATGTCAGGATCCGGAACGACCACGGTCCGGCCATGGTCGCCGTGATTTCCGACCACCCTCCAACCCGCTGGCCGTGCGCCCAGCGCATCCGAGTCGAAGTTCCCATTCTGGATCAATTGCCGAGCCGCGCCGTCGGGATCCTCGATGACACTCACGTCGTCGAGCAGGCACTCCCCGCTGTCGAGCAGACCCATCACGAGTTCGTGGTAGCCGGAGGGATCGTTGCTCGCCACCGGAGCACGCCCCAACCCGCGGTAAGTGATCGTCTGCCAGGCGGACTGCGCGCTCCCGTCACTCGCCGCCCAGGCTTCAGCCACCGCGTTGTCGGCGTCCGGATCGCGCAACTCAAGACTCGATCCACCTCCGTCCGCCGAGGTCGGCCAGCGCCCGCCATCGTAGTAAGGCACCTCGTCGGCAGGATTTGTCGCGCCATCCTCGAGGCGAATGAATTCTCCGCCGTTCGCGAGGTATCCCGAATACTCCCCGAGAATTCGCACCCCGGGATACTTGCCGCTCACGGCGGCGGCATCGCGTGCGACGAGCACATACTCGCCCGGATCGATCAGAGTGTTCGGAGCGAAGGCGAAAGTCACCGCGCCCTCCAGTTCCCAGCCCCCGATATCCACGGAGGAAGCACTGCGATTGTATAACTCGATCCACTCCTCGTCACTCTCGACAAATGGTTGTCCCACCGAACCGGGCGAGATAACCTTCATGCCCTTCAGTTCCGCGCCAAAGACAACATCGGCGCTGCTCAGGCTACTTTGGTGGACTTCCACCGAGAGTCGGTTCGTCCCGGCGACAAGCGCGGAGGCGGGCAACACCAGCGGCCCCTCCACGGCGGGCGTCACGACATCCTCGGACGCGAAACTCGCGGCATTGACCACTCCGGCCGGCATGCGCACGCGGGCGACCTCTGTGCCATTGAGATAAAAGACCGCACCATCGTCGAGGAAGTGGGTCAGCTCTAGGCCGGATAACCGCGCTAGCTCCGGTGCGGTCAGGGTGAAATCGTTCTCGAAGTAGTACGTCACCACATACGGCGTATTCAGCGCCGGATTCTTTAAGGACGTTCCCAACCTACCGCCTGCCGGCGTTCCGACCTGGAAGTTATCCGACCATAACCGACTCCCGCTCGTCGGCGTGCCGCCCACGCTCACCGCGATCTTCGACGCCGTGTTATGCGAGCCTCCGCCGAACGCTGTTAGATCGACCACTCCGCGCGATACGCGATCCACAAACACTTCGATCTCACCGTTTACCGTGTCGAAACGCACCGCGTAGTGGTGCCACTGATTGATCGCCGATATCCCCGAAGTCAGCCCCGAATTGATCTCGCTCGTTCCGTTGTAGAGTCCGATCTCAGGCAAGGCGTGGCCGGAGGTGCGGAAGAAGACGGCCAATCCTCCCCCGATGGTGTCGCGGGCGGCGGAAGCCGTGATGTCGATCCGGTCCGGCGACTGCACGGCATCGAAGGCGACGACGAAGTGATCGGACAAGCCATACTCGATCCCGTAATCGACACCGCCTCCGGTCTGGGTCATTCCCGTCGCGGAGCCCGCGCCACTTCCGGTGAAGGCGGCGGCGGGATCATTGACGTTCGCATCCTCGGCGATCGACCAGCGGGCATTGCTCCATGCCCGGGGCGGATTGCCATGGTTGTTCTCGACATTAATCCCGGGCGCATTCACCGGGAACGCGCCTGCGCCGGGCCGCCCCGCGATGCCACCCTGGCTCGTGATGGTGAAGCGATCGCTGTAGTGCAGTGTCTGGATGAGAGGCGTGTCCGGTGCGCCGCCGCCACCGAAACCCGGTCCAAAGCCGAGCGGCCCGACACCGGACTGCCACGGCCCGCTCACGGGATGCGCCGCGTTCTGCCACGCGCCCCCGAGATCGGCTCCCGCTTCGTTGAAACGCCACGTCGCCCCCATTGGCAGCAGCGTTTCCATCTCGACGATTTCCGGCTCGCCCGGTGTCGAAAACTGGGGCGCGTGATGGTACATGATCTCGTTGATGACGACCGCGTCCTCGAAAGCGAACCCGTTTGCCGATCCGAAGGTCGGGGCAGTGGGAGTGAAATAGCGGGCGGTGCGCGGCGCGCCCGGCTTCCGCGCCCGTGGACGGATCTTCACTTCCACCGCGTCGAGGACATCGCTCCGCGCGGGCGCGTAAAGGAAGAGCCGATCCTGCACCGCGCCGCCGAACCCGAGCGTGGCCTGGTCGAAAACGGCGAAGTCACCGGGCGAAAGAACGGTAGCCGGCAGAACAAAACTTCCTCCCGCCGTGGCCGAGGAATTCACGATCTCGAAGCCTCCGAGATCAAGGGCCACGCTTCCGTTGTTGACCAATTCGACCTGGAAGTTCGGATCCGCCGCCGCCGAAATTTCGCTGAAGACAAGCCCGTCTCCTGGAGGCACGGGATCCCCGCCGGGCGGGATCGCGGGCGCCCGCTGGATCGTCGCTTCAAGGGCGGCGTCGAAGGCGATGTCGTCACTCGCGCCGCCGGACTGATGGACTTCGACCGAGAGCCGGTTCCCCCCTGAGACGAGCGCGCCCGCCGGAATCGTGACCGGACCGACCCGCGTCGCCTTTCCGAGTTCGCCCGACGCGAAGGTCGAGGCCGTGATCCCGCTTGCGGGCATATTGAAGCGCGCGATCTCCACGCCATTGAGATAAAACACCGCGCCGTCATCGACAAGGTGCCGGAAGCGCAAAGACTGGAGATTCGCGAGATTGCCCGGTGAAAGAGTGAAATCGGTTTCGAAATAGATCGTCGTGACATAGGGCACGTTCGCAAGCGGATCCGTGAGCGGCGTAATGATCGGAGCAGGTAAGGCCCCGAAGTAATCGCCGCCGCCAAGAGCATTAGCAGCATGAGCCGCGATCTCAGCGCTTCCGAGCGCCACGTAGTAGAGGGCGACCTCGTCGATGACACCACTAAAGGCCTCGCCGCCGCCGGTGCCGGCATTCCCGATCACCGCCGACGCGCCCCCACCGCTGAGGATGCTCGTCCCGGCTAGTTGCTGGACGCTGAAGCGCTGCGTGCCATCGATCCAGATCGCCTTCACCCCAGTCGCGGCATTGTAGGTGGCGGCGAAATGATGCGGTTGCCCGTTGGTGAGTTCCGCGAGGGTCGGGCGCCCGTTCATTCCGTCGAGAGGCATGTCGAGTTCCTTGTAGCCTCCGGTATTGAGACCGAAGGAGAGCACTGTCCCGGCGGCGACGGGAGGATTCGCGCCCGCATTGTTGGCATCGTTCTGGAAGGAGAACAGGAGGCGATTGCCCCCGTCCTCCTTGCGGAAAAACTCATCGTAACCGCTCCCGCTCCATTCCGGGACGGCGACCATCTCGATGGTCAATCCACCCGTGAAGCTGAAGCCCGTGCCCACATTCACGCCGTCCGCCCCGGAGTCATTGAAACGGGCCGCCCCGGTTCCGACGATCCCATCGGTGCGGGCGGCGGTATTGAGAAAGAGGCCATCCTGCCCCACGCTGCCGGAGCCCCGCTGGATGAGAGCAGCGGCAGTACCCGTGTTCGCGGGATTCTCCCCGTTGTTGAAGCTCCAGTAAGCAACCAGTTCCGGAGGCAAGGCCCCTCCCCCGCCTCCGGGGTCGAAGCCGAAAAGTCCGGCTCCCTGCTGCCAGTCCCCGCCCATCGGGTGTTGGGATGCGCTCCAGTTCGTTCCCAGATCGCTGCCTGATTCGTTGAAACGCCAGACGCTCCCGTGCGGGATAAGATCGACATCCTCGAACGTCGCGGACGTGCCCGGATCCGCCGGGTCGCGAAAATTGCGAAGGCCCGGCGTGCCCCCCGCTACGGTGCGGAACGACCAGTTCGCGGGATCGCCACCCCCAAGCCCCGGTTGCCGCTTGGCCAGGGCCACGCCCGATCCGTCGGGAGCCACCGGCCACGGGCCGTCGTCGCCATACGTCACCTCGTCCATGATACGGTCGCTGTTGTTCCGGAGCCGGAGAGTCTCGGTGTCATTGGCCAGCCGCCCGGAGAAGGGCCCGATCGAGCCTGGAGGCGTTCCGGGTATCGCGGCGACGACCAGATAGTCGCCCGCCGGGATCACGGTGCCCTCCGGAAACAAAAAATCGACCGCACTGCTGAGCCGCCATCCTGACAGATCCACATCGACCGCCATCTGGTTGTGCAATTCGACCCACTCGCCGGTGTCGTTCGCCGGGTGGTACATGATCTCGTTGATCGTGACTACCGAATCCAGAGCGAGGAGCGTCCCGGTGGGAAGAACTCCGAAAAGCGTGACAAGAATACGGAGAATGCTGGACATGATCGCGCGGGGAAGGGAAGGGGGTGAAATGGCGAGTCGGAACGCGTTTAGGGTATCAGAGTCGAGCCCCCAACGACAAGCCCTTCCCCTCCCGCGATTACGGGATGGACAAGGGAAGGGCAAATAGTCATGATCGCGAAATTCACCACAAACCACTGCTCTTTCCCCTTCGATGAAATCGCAATCATTTTCCCTCACGGCCGCCGTCGGTCTCTCCCTGGGTCTCGGCAGTGTAGGCCATGGGGCCGTCACCGTCGGAAGCAGCACCTTGATCGGTCAGCTCGACTACAGCGACACCTTCACCATCGGAGCCGGCGGGACGACCGCAGCGCGACAGGGCTACGGCGCGCAAACCTACCCGCTGCCGGCCGGAGTGGAGGCCATCGAGAATTTTTACACGAACGCGTCCGTGAGCTGGCCCGTCGATGCCTGGTCCATCGCCACCGACGGCGCGGTCAATCCCGGCGCGACCGGTTATCCCGGCGGCAGTAGCGCGGGCAGCGCGGACGGATTCACCCAGAGGGGCGGAGGCGGAGACTGGAGTATCCCTTACGGATTGCGCAGCGTTTTCGTCGTCCAGACCGACTTCGTCCAGATGTCCGATCGTGTGGACATCACCATCGGCTCGACGCCCGGCAATATTTTCGGTGGAGGCAATATTTCGATCTTCTTCCGACAGACCGGACATCCCATCGGAGAGATCGGCGTTTTCAACGGCTCGCTCGAAACCATCGTTCCCGGCCTCTCCTCCGGCATCTCGGCCGCCAATACCTGGCAGAACTACGCGCTGCGCGTCGACGTCCCCAATCAGTCTATCGAGGTTTTCGTCAACGAGACCTCGCGTGGCACCATCAACCTCGCGACCATTGGCGGCGGGGCCTATGCCGGTATTCTCAACAACGCCTTTGTTGGCGTGGGTGGCGCGGGCAACGACCGCCTCTGGAGCGACAATTTCCAGGTCGGCGCGCCCATCCCGGAACCCTCCGCGGCAATCCTGCTTGGCCTCGCGGGCCTTGTCGGTCTCCGGCGGAAGAGATAAAGATCGCGCGAAGCGGCCTCAAGCCACACACCCGTCTCCCGTGTCAGGGAAAATCCCGCCTCCCGCGGTTTGCCTCTATCGCACCGGAAACTCAGCCGATTCGTTGCCGAGAATGTCCTGGCAGCGCAGGCGCAGATAAACGCCCTCCGGATCGATTTCCTTCGGCAATGTCCATTCGGCAGTGCGGGCATGCGGTTCGATTTTCTCAAGACGGGCCAACACCTCGCCCTTCCCGTCCGGATTGTCGTGCGCGGTGATCATGAAACCGAACTGCGGGAGCGTCTTCGGATCGACCTCCCAGGCGAGGGTGAGGGTGTCCCCCGCCGTCGCACTGATCTTCGCTGACGCGATCCGGATCGGCTCGTAGGTCGGCTTCTCCTCGATGCGCTCGATCACGTGCTTCGAAGGATTGGCGACAGCAGGCCTTGTCCCGCTGCCCCCAGCCGTCATAAAGTAGAACTCACCGCCCGCATCCTTCGCCACTCCGCCATTCCAGTTCTGCCTGAAATGGAAAGAGCGTTTCCCTTCGGTGAGATCCCAGGCATTCACCGAATACGAAACACTCCCGAAAGCATGCCATTCGCCTCCTAGCTTCCGTTTCCAGCAGTTTCTGAGATGGGTCGTGCGGGCGTTCTTTCCGGTCTCCAACCAATCTTCGATGAAGGAGTCGTTGCCGCCCTGAAAAAACGCGTCCTTGGCGGCGACGTCCATCGTGACCATGTGCGTCCAGAGCCCAGACTTTTCCGATCGCACCCAGTAGCCGTAGTAGGTGTGGCCCCCGACCGGCCAGCAGCGGGATACGAGAGTATACCAGGTGTCGGTTTCCCAGCCGAGTTCGAAATTCCACGATTTGAGACCCGTGCCCTCGCCACCGAAATTCTCGGTGAGGGTTCCGGCACCGCGACACACCGCGCGAATCGGAGCGGTGTGTTCCTTGTGATCCCAGATGGAGAAAATGTAGTTGTGCGCTTTCGGATGCGCCTGGATCCCGGCGTAGCCGCCTGCCTTACCGCCCCAGCCAAGCGCCTCGTAGTAGGTATACATCGCCTCGCCGTCCTTCGGCACCCGGACCTCGTTGATGAGGATGTCACCCTCGAAACCACCTTCGGAAACCATGTGCGACGAGGGAGCGGCGTCCTGACCGGCGAAAACAGGGCAGGAAGCAAGGAGGGCGAGAATCGTTGAACAAGGGATTGGGCGCATGGCTTGGAATTCGATCAGGATTCAGATGCACCTCCTCAACCGGGATTTCAACCCGAATCCATCGGGGAACCCCTTCGTCGGCCTCACCGTCGTCTTGTTGAAGAAAGACCGAGAAGAGGGCGGGGTTGGAGATCGCGCGTGCCTTCGCTTTCTCGTCCCACCCCCTTCCCGAAATTCATCGGAGAAGCAGGCGCCTCGATCCGTTACTTCATGGAACCGAAGTGACTCAGGCAACTCAGTTCATCCATCGTCGTGCCGCCGGCAATGACCTGGATCATTCCTTCCTGATAAAGAGAGAGCACCCCACTCGCCGCCGCGACCTTCCGCATGTTCGACATGGGAGCGCTTTCGGCGATCATTTCGGCCAATTCGCCGCCAATGGGACACATTTCCATGAGGGCAATCCGGCCGTGGTAGCCGCTGCCGTTGCATTCGTCACAGCCCTGCGGCTCGTATATCGGATCGGTAAGCGGTTTGGTGATGATTCCGTTCTCGTAGAAAAACTCCTGGAGCTCGCGGGGTGCGGCAACCGGGCGCTTGCAGTAACTACAGAGCTTCTTCGCGAGCCGCTGGGCCTGGCTGAGCGCGAGCGCATCAGAAAGGAGATAAGGTTCGACTCCCATCGAAACGAGCCGGGAGACCGCACGGAGGGAATCGTTCGCGTGCAACGTGGTAAGGACGAGGTGACCGGTAAGTGCCGAGTTGATCGACGCCGTCGCGGTCTCGGCATCGCGTGACTCCCCCACGAGGATGACGTCCGGGTCGGAACGCAGAAGCCCGCGAAGACCGGTCGCGAAGGTGATTCCGTGGTGCTCGTCGGTCTGGGTCTGATTGATTCCCTCGATCTCATATTCGATCGGATCCTCGATCGTGTGGATGTTGATGTCATCCTCGTTGATGGAGTTGATGAAGGCATAGAGGGTTGTCGTCTTACCCGAACCCGTGGGACCGGTCACGAGGACGAGCCCCTGGTCCCGGGACATCGTTTCCTTCACGATCTTCATCTGACGCTGCGACATGTTCAGCTCGCTGAGCTGCTTGATGCCGTCCTGCTTGTCAAGGAAACGCATGACGAGCTTCTGCTGCTCCTTGCGGCAGGGGATGGCGGAAACCCGGACATCCACCCGGCGCTTGCCGAGACTGAGGGCGAAGCGGGAGTCCTGCAGATCCTGATGCTGGTGCCCCATGTTCGCGAAGTTCTTGAACAGGGCAATGTAGCGGGAGAGATTCTCTTCGGGGCAGGAATAGATGACCTTCATCGAGCCGTCAATTCGTGCCCTGAATCGCGCCGTGTTGTAGTACTTCTCGACATGAAGGTCAGAGGCGCGGAACGTGATGGCGGTGTAGAGCACCCAATGGATGATCTGCTCCGGATTCACATTCGGATTCTCCGGGTTGATCTGCCCCATCTCAAGGGGATCGATCTCTACCAGGTTGATGTTATCCGAGTAACTGAGCTGGCTCGTGTCGACACCCGCCCCGTAGCTGGCATTCCGGCTGCGGTTTCGCGTGATCGCCCCACGAATGCTATCCGGATCGGCAAGCACCGGCACCATCTCGAGATGGTCGTGTCCGGCCGACATCCATTCATCCTCGAAGGCATAGATCGCCTTATCCGCGGCAAGCAGATAAATCCGGTTCTCGCCGATATGCATCGGGTAGACACAGTGCTTCTCAAGCAGCGGATCCGGAAAGGTTTCCTGGGAGGGTGCTTCCTCGGGGTTATAGATCGGCTCCCGGGTGCGGAGGTACTGCATGGCCACCCCGTAATGGCGCGGCAGTCCCTTGTAATCGCGATGGGTCTCGATATCCAAGCCCGCATTGTCGGAAGCAAGTTTCCTGAACTTATCCCTGTCGTCCCCTTCGAGGGGATAGTTCTCGGCAAACCACTCCAGGATCTGGTGCGGGTCGATGTTCCGCGGCGGAGGGGCCAGACGTTCTATGGGGTTGGCGGCGACGATCGGCTTGTAATCGAGTCGCTTGAAGAAGTCATTCCGGATGGCCTGGTACTTCTCAACCGAGATGAGGACGCGAACGGCCAGGAACTCGGGAACGCCCCAGAGATCGCGGCACTCCGGATTGCAGTGTCCGAAAATAATGAGGGGGCCGACCGATCCCAGTGGGAGCCAGGGCTCACCCGTGAGGCACATTCTGCCCAGGCGGCGAAGAAGGATCTCCGCATCGGCAGAGCACGAATTCCGCGGAACACGGATGGGAACAAGACCCGTGCGCGCCGCGTAAAGCTCAAGGGTGCGATCCGCCTGCGGACTTCCGTTGACCACCGGCGTGGCCACTCCACCGGAAGGTTCCGCCGAAGCGGCGGGGGTCGGCGGTTGCCGGCCTGAAAGGTCGACTCCCTCTTGGAGATGGGCTCCCGCGTCG
>JAHEDC010000536.1 GCA_024641425.1 Verrucomicrobiales bacterium
GCGGATGATCCGGCCCGCGCTGGCCGGCGTCGCCTTCACGGTGAATCCCGTCACCGGCGAGGACGAGGTCGTGATCGAGGCCTGCGAGGGCGTCGGCGACGCGTTGCTCGCGGGAAACGCCGAACCCTTGCCCGCCGACCATCCGCTCCTGGCGAAACACCGCGCCGCGATCGAGACGATGGCCCGCGCCGTCCAAAGGCATTTCGGCTGTCCCCAGGACATCGAATTCGCCGTCGAGGACGATCGCCTTTTTCTCATTCAGGCGAGGCCGGTCACGCGCATCCATTTCGGTGCGGCATCCGGCGAATGGACGAATGCCGATTTCCGTGACGGCGGCGTCTCCGCGACCGTGTGCACGCCCCTCATGTGGTCGCTTTACGATACAATATGGGAAGGCGCGCTCAAGGGCTTCCTGCGCGAGATCAAACTGCTCGACGGCGACTTCCAGGCCGGCCGCATGTTCTTCGGACGTCCCTACTGGAATCTGGGCGCGGTGAAGCAATGCCTCGCCCGTCTGCCCGGCTTTGTGGAGCGGAAATTCGACGAAGATCTGAGCGCCGAACCCCGATACGAGGGCGACGGCCATCGCACTCCGGTGAATCTCTGGACTATTGTCAGGGCCCTGCCGTCGATCCTCGCCATCGAGAGGGTGTGGAAGTCCCAGGACGCCTTCGACCAGCATTTCCTCGACGGCGGCTATGAGGCCCTGGAGGAGAAATTCCGCGCCGTTCCCGAGGACGCGACGGCGGGTCTCCGGGATCTGATCGAGACCGGTTACCGGGTCGTGGAGACGAACTACTTCCGCACCATCTTCTGCACCTCGCTGGCGAAGATGGACTTCACCGAGGCTTTTCCCGAAGCGGACTACGCCGCCTTGGTCAGCAACCTCCCGAGCCTGTCGCACTTTGAACCGGTGCGCGTCATGGCCGGGATGAAACAGCGTGGCGAGCAGGATGTCGCTCCGTTGATGGAACGCTTCCGCCACCTCAGCCGACGCGAGTTGGACCTCCGCACGCCACGCTGGGACGAGGACCGCGACTGGGTCGAATCGCTCTTCGCCCAATCCGGCGACCGGGAACCGCCGCGCCGCTCGCAGACCTACCGCCGTGCTTTCGTCGACACTCTGCGGGCCCTTCCAAAGCGGAAGCGCGCGGCGTTCCGGAAGAAACTCGCACGCCTGCGCCGCTTCCTCTGGCTCCGCGAGGAAATGCGCGACCTCTCGACGCGCCTGTATTACCACCTCCGTCGGCACGTCACCGAGATCGCACGGCAGCGCGGCCTCGGCGATGCCATTTTTTTCCTGACCTATCAGGAGATCCTCGCCGGCGACCATGCCGGTTGTGACCGGGGCCGCGAGGTCTACGAGAGCTACCGGAATTTCTCCGCTCCCAACGAGATCGGTGCCCGCTACGGCACCGGTGACACGACGCCCCCAACCGTATCCGGGGAAGGCCTGCGCGGGATCGCCGCCAGCCGGGGTGTCGCCCGCGGCCGGGCCTTTGTCGCCCGCACCATCGAGGAGGCGATGGGTGCCGAGAGCGGCGACATCCTCGTTTGTCCCAGCACCGATCCCGCCTGGACGCCGGTGCTCGCGCGCGTCGCCGGCGTCGTCACCGGCACTGGCGGCATGCTCTCCCACGCCGCCGTCATCTGCCGCGAGTTCGGCCTTCCCGCCGTCCTCGGCGTCCCCGGCGCGATGAAAGCCATCACCACCGGAAGTTCGCTCGTCGTGGACGGCAACCGCGGCCTCGTTTTTCCCGAAGAACATTGAGAACCTCACGAACCAATCCTAACGAACCACCATGAAACGCCTCCTCCCCGCCTCCCTCGGCCTGCTCCTCACCGTTGGTCTCGGCTTCGCCCAGGACACGCCGCCCGAGGATCCCGCGCACGAGGAGTTGCGCGCCTTCCGCAAGGAGATCGTCGCCGCCATCGTCGCGGGCGACATCGAGGCCCAGCTGAAGCTCGCGAGCCCGGACGTCGTTGTTACCTGGCAGAACCACGTCGTCTGCCGCGGCCATGACGAATTGCGGAAATTCATGAAGGAAGCGGGCACCGACGCCTTCAAGGGTTACAAGGTGGAACCCGAGGCCGACGTCCTGACCGTCCTCCACGGAGGCGACACCGGCATCTCGACCGGTCGTTCCGTCGGCCTCTACGACGTGCTCGGCAAGGAGTTCGAATTCGAGAACCGCTGGACCGCGACTTTGGTCAAGGAGGACGGCCGCTGGCTGGTCGCCGGCTACCACGTTTCCCTCAACGCCCTCGACAATCCGATTCTTTCCGGCGCCACCCGCACACTTTCCTGGGGAGCGGGCGGATCCGCCATCGTCGGTCTTCTCGTCGGCTGGCTGATCGGGAAAAGGAAGCGGGCATGAGCAGCGAGGCCGCCCAAAACGCCGACTTCTCGCGCATTCGCTACGCCCAATGCTGGGAGGACGCCGATGCCCTCCTCGGAGCGCTCGACGTCCAGCCGGGCGCCACTTGCCTCTCCATCGCCTCCGCCGGCGACAACGCCCTTGCCCTTCTCGCACGCGACCCCGCGCGGGTCGTCGCCGTCGACTTGAATCCGGCGCAACTCGCCTGCCTCGAACTGCGCGTCGCCGCCTATCGCGAACTCACGCATCCGGAGCTGCTCGAACTCATCGGCTCGCGCCCCAGCCAGAGGCGCGAAGCCCTTTACCAACGCTGCCGTCCCCTCCTCGTCCGCGAGACCCGCGAATTCTGGGACGCTTGTCCCGACGAAATCCGCAGCGGCATCGGGAGCGCGGGCAAGTTCGAACGCTACTTCGCGATGTTCCGCCACCGCGTCCTCCCCCTCGTCCACCGCCGCGCGCTCGTGGAGAAGCTTCTCGTCAGCCGCGACCCGGAGGCGCGCCATGCCTTCTACGAAAAAGAATGGAACACGTGGCGCTGGAAGCTGATGTTCCGCCTCTTCTTCTCCCGCGCCGTCATGGGACGCGCCGGACGCGACCCGAGTTTCTTCAAATACGTCGAGGGCTCGGTCGCGACCCGCATCCTCGGGCGCGCCCGCTACGCCCTCACCGAGCTGGATCCGGCCGAGAATCCCTACCTCCACTGGATCCTCACCGGAACCCACGGCAACGCCCTTCCCTTTGCCCTCCGCGAGGAAAACTTCGACGCCATCCGCCGGAACCTCGACCGCCTCGAATGGCGGCTCGTCCCTATGGAGGAATTCCTCGACAACCAGCCCGAGGACTCGATCCACGCCTTCAACCTGAGCGACATCTTCGAATACATCTCGCCCGAGAACACCCGCGCGATGCTGGAGAAGATCGCCCGCGCCGGCGCCCCCGGCGCCCGCCTTGCCTATTGGAACACCCTCGCCCCCCGCAGCAGGCCCGACAACATGGCCGACCGGATCGAGGCCAAGGAGGCCTTGGCCAAAAGCCTTCACGCGCGGGACAAGGCCTTCTTCTACTGCCGCTTCGTCGTCGAGGAAATCCTGCCCGCTTCCTGACACTCTGCCAAAGTCCTGGTATCCCCGGCAGGAATCGAACCTGCATTTAGGGTTTAGGAAACCCTCGTTCTATCCATTGAACTACGGGGACGTATCGGGAATGACCTCGGACGGGGACTTTACATTCACCGCGGAAATGCGCAAGGCGCGGCGGCTAATCCGCAAGGGAGACGACGGGATCGTCGATCGCCTTCATGCGGGCGAGGAGCTTGGCTTCCAGTTCCTGCCGGACAGCCTGAACCGCGGGAACGGGCGAATCGATGAGATTCCCAAGCTCGGCAGGGTCCTCGGTGAGGTGATAAAGTTCATCGCGCCCCTCATTGAGGAAGTCGCGGATGAGTTTCCAGCCGCCGGAGCGGATCATGCGCATGTGGGTGCGCGACTGGTGGCGGGTCGAGTATTGGCCGAAGACATCGTCGTCCCAATCGTCCGGCGCCTTTCCTTCGAGAACCGGAAGCGCGTTGCGACCCCGAAGGACGATTCCCTCGGGAAGCGGCACTCCGGCGGCGGCGAGAAGGGTCGGGAACCAGTCGAGGTTCATGACGGTGCGGTCGACAGTGGAGCCGGGCGCGATACGCCCGGGCCAGCGGACGAGGGCGGGGACGCGCACCGAATTGTCGTACATGTTCGGACGCTGGCCGGAGGGGATGTTCTTCGTGGCCTTGGGAAGCGCGTCCTTGGTCAGCAGCCAGTGGCCGTTGCCTTTGTGCCAGATCCCGTTGTGGCCCATGTTGTAGCCGTTGTCGGAGGTGAACACGACCAGCGTGTTGTCGGCG
>JAHEDC010000537.1 GCA_024641425.1 Verrucomicrobiales bacterium
GTTCCTCAAGGGCCGTGAAGGCGGCATCGAGGAGCAGCGGCTGGTGCTGCTTTTCCCAGGAATCAATGGCGAGGTAGCCGGTCTGCGGGCCGGCCTTGCCGAAGGCGAGCATCGGATGCGGTTGCGTCCAGCCGTCGATCACCTTCGGCAGCAGCTTCGGGTTCACGTTCGGGCGCACGTCACGGCGGAAGGCGGGCACGATCTCGCCCCCCTCGACGAGCCAGATGTGGGGATCCTTCGTCGCCGCGAGCATCTCCCCGGCGAGGGCCGCGAAGGCGCGCGCGGATTTAGTTTCTGTTAGGCGGGGCGCAAACTCCTTCCATGCCGCTTTCCAGTCGATAGGACGCACATCGAGGTAGGAATAGTGATGCTCGATGGCCTCGCGCAGTTCCCGCCCGGACGTGATCTGCATTTCGCGGGGCATCGCGCCCCCCGCCGGGAGGGTCGTGAAGTTGAGGGTAAAGGGAGTCGCGGCTTCCCCGTTGCGGTTTTTGAAATTGGTAATGCCAGCGAGGTTGATTCCGACCATGTAGTCCATGCCCGGAGTAAGCCGCACCGGCAGACGGCATTCGCGGATGTTCTTCCAGAAGGGATCTCCCATGACTTCGGGAAACGGCAGCTGTCCCCCGATAAAGGAGACCCCCCCGGCAGCCATGTCCTGATTGAACGTGACCACGAGCTCGGTCTCGCCCGCAGGCACTTCCAGGTCACCGTGGCGCGGTTGTGTGGAGACGACGTGCGGGGGCGCGGCTCCGACTTCCGCGACGAGCGCGAGGATGAGGACGACCGAGAGCGGGCGGAAGGGCATGCGTGAATCTCCGCTCAGGCGAGGATCTCCCGCACCACATTCCCCTCGACATCCGTCAGCCGGAAATCGCGGCCGGCGTAGCGGTAGGTGAGTTTCTCGTGGTCGAGGCCGAGGAGGTGGAGCAGGGTGGCGTGCCAGTCGTGGATGTGGACTTTGCCGTCGACGGCCTCGTAGCCGTATGCGTCGGTCGCGCCATGGGAGAGTCCGCCCTTCACACCGCCTCCGGCCATCCAGGTCGTGTATCCCTTGTTGTTGTGGTCGCGACCGTCGCCTCCCTGCGCGTGCGGCGTGCGACCGAATTCGCCGGCCCAGACGACCAGGGTGTCCTTCAGTATGTCGCGGCGCTTGAGGTCTTCCAGCAGGCCGGCGATCGGCTTGTCGATCTCAAGGCAACGGGCGGGTAGGTCTTCGGAAATGTTGCGGTGGTGGTCCCAGTTGCCGTGGGTCAGCTCGACGAAGCGCACGCCCTGCTCGACGAAGCGGCGGGCGAGCAGGCACTGGCGGCCGAAGGAATCGGTCTCGCCGCCGTCGATGCCGTAGAGGTCGAGCGTGGCTTTGGATTCCGCGCTAAGGTCCATTAGCTCCGGCAGTTCGTCCTGCATGCGGAAGGCGAGTTCGTAGGACTCGATGACGCCCTCGATCCCGGGCTGGTGGCCTTCGCGGCGGAGTTTCTCCTCGTTGAGGTGCTGGATGAAGTCGAGCTGGTCCCGTTGTTGTTCCTTCGTAAGGTTGGGATTCTTGATATTCGGAATCTCGATCGCCTGGTTGCCGCCGCGGCGGAAACGCCCCCCGCCCCGGCTGCTGAACGGGGTGCCCTGATAGATCGCGGGAAGGAAGGCACTGCCGAAATGCTGGGCGGTGCCCGCGCCGGGGTTCAGGGCCACGAAGCCCGGCAGGTTCGCGTTCTCCGTACCCAGGCCATAGAGCGTCCACGCCCCAAGGGAGGGTCGCACGAACTGGAAGCTCCCGGTGTGCATCTGCACTTGGGCCTGCGGGTGGTTCGGAATGTCGGTGTGCATCCCGTGGAGCAGGCAGAGTTCGTCCGCCATCTTCCCGACCTGCGGGAAGAGCTCCGAGATCCAGAGCCCGCTTTTCCCCCGCTGCTTGAACTCCCACTTCGACCCCATCAGGCTGCCGCCGCGCCCGCCGGCCGAACGTCCCGCCTTCCCGTGGTCCTTCGCGAGCTGCGGCTTGTAGTCGAAGGTATCGAGGTGGGACGGGGCTCCCTGCATGGAAAGGAAGATCACCCGTTTGGCGCGCGGCTTGAAGTGCGGTGCTTTCGGATCGAGCGGCTTGGCGGGAGCGGCGGTGTCGGCCCGGGCCTGCTGGTGGGCTAGGGCCGCGAAGGCGAGATAGCCGACGCCGCTCGAAACGGACTTGAGCATTTCGCGACGGGTGAACGGAAAGAGCGGATTCATGGCGCGGAGGGGGTTCAATTCAGGTAGCGGAACTCGGCGGCGGCGAGCAGGCTGTGGCAGTAAGTGGTGAGCGCGGCAAGGTCGCCGTCGCTCTGCGAAAAGCCGAACCGCGAGAGAAAGGCGTAGGCCGCCGAGCGCTCGGTCTCGGTGGGCACGCGGCCGTAGCAGAGCAGGAACGAGAGACGGATCCATTCCTGCCGGTCACTGGTGCGCTCGGCGAGGCGGGTGGCCAGCGACTGGGCCTGGGCCAGGACGAAGGGGTTGTTCATGAGGTAAAGCGCCTGCGGGGGAACGTTCGTTTCCTCGCGGGACCCGGTCACGACGTTCGCGTTGGCGCCATTGAAGAGCGCGAGGGATTCCGGCAGGGTGTCCCGGGCGATCGGCAGATAGACCGAGCGGTAGGCGTACGGGGCGTCGAGGATTTCCGTGTTGAAGCCGCGCCCGATGGCGGCGTGTCCGGCTTTCGCGATTTCCGATCCCAGCGGCCGTTCAGGGGCGAGCTGTCCCCCGACAAAGAGCATCGCGTCCCGCAACGCTTCCGCGTCGAGGCGGCGCACCGGCATGCGCCAGAGCAAGGTATTCCCCGGATCCTTCTTGTAGGCCCCGGCGTTCCAGGTCGAGGCCATCCGGTAGGTCCGGCTGTGCACGAGTTCACGGAGGAGGGACTTGACCGACCAGCCGCCCTCCATGAATTCCAGCGCCAGGGCATCGAGCAGCTCGGGATGGCTGGGCGTGTTCCCGCTGACTCCAAAGTTATCCGGCGAGGTCACAAGCCCCTGACCGAAGAGCTTGCTCCAGACCCGGTTCGCCATGACCCGCGCCGTGAGCGGGTTCTCCTTCGAGGTCAGCCAACGCGCCAGTTCCAACCGCCCGCTGGCCTCGGGCGGACAAGCGTCATCGCAGAAGTCCAGCACCTGAAGGAAGCCGCGCTCGACCTGCTGCGCGGGCATGTCGAGTTCGCCCCGCACCAGCACGGTGGCATCCCCGGGCCGGGACTGGTCCTGCACGCCCATGGCGAAGGACTTCCGGGTGCCATCCGGGTTGTAGCCCGCGACGCGTTCCTCGAGGAAGGCGGAAGTGATCCGCATCCGGAGGATCTGCTGCTGGTTCGCCCCCTGCCGGCCCGCGCTTCGCACCAGTTCCCGAAACTGCTCCTCCTGTTCCGCCAACTGGGCCGTGAGCCGCTGGTATTCCTCCGCCGTGACATCGCCCTGGGGCTCCGCGGTGGAAACGGGAAGCTCCAGCAA
The DNA here is from genome assembly GCA_024641425.1 of Verrucomicrobiales bacterium. Taxonomy (GTDB): domain Bacteria; phylum Verrucomicrobiota; class Verrucomicrobiia; order Verrucomicrobiales; family DEV007; genus JAHEDC01. Next base: position 3,474 of record JAHEDC010000537.1, read on the forward strand.
CTTGGTCGCACGACGGGTCGCCACCGCGTTCACTGTTCCGAAAAAGGTTTTCGTGCTCTGGAAAATCCCCGCGATCGCGTAGTAATCCTCGGTGGGAACCGGGTCCGACTTGTGATCATGACAGCGGGCACAAGAGACGGTTAAACCGAGGATTGCCTGGCTCGTGGCATCGATCTGCTCGTCGACGAGGTCGGCCTCGAATTGCCGCGGGTTCTGCTGGTTGAGGCTCTTCGGCCCCATGGCGAGGAATCCGGTCGCGATCAGGTTCTCCTGCCACTCCTCGTCGGATTTCACCGGCAGGAGGTCCCCCGCGATCTGCTCCGTCACGAAGCGGTCGTAGGGCTTGTCCTCGTTGAAGGAATCGATGACGTAGTCCCGGTAGCGCCAGGCGTGGGGGAAGGTGGTGTTGACCTCCTTGCCGGTCGACTCCGCGTAGCGGGCGACGTCCAGCCAGTGGCGTCCCCAGCGCTCGCCGAAGTGCTCGCTGGCGAGCAGTTCGTCGACCTTCGCGCGGTAGGCCGCCTCCGGATCCTTCTTCCACGCCTCGGCGAAGGCGGTGATCTGCCCGTAACTCGGCGGTAGTCCGGTCAGGTCGAAGCACAGCCGGCGCAAGAGGACATCCGGCGCAGCCTCGGGCGCGGGCTCGAGGCCTTCCTTTTCCAGGCGGGCGAGGAGGTAACGATCCACGTCAGTGACGGGCCAGTCTTTCCTCGTCACCTCCGGAGCGGGCGTCGCCTTCGGCGGTTGAAACGACCAATGCTTCTTCCCTTCCTCGACATCGATC
>JAHEDC010000084.1 GCA_024641425.1 Verrucomicrobiales bacterium
TAGCGGCGATACCGAGGATGTGCCGGAAATCCGCTCCCTGGAAAACATCGACGTCGCCTTCCTCTGCATGAACCTCCCTTTCACCATGACCGTGCTCAAGGCCGCCTCCACCCTCCGCGACATGCGCCCCGCCATTGCCTACCCGTATCATTACCGGAATTCCGACAACTCCTTCGCCGACCTCGACGCCCTCGCCACCGCCGTCGGCACCGACCTCCCCGTCGAAATCCGACGGCGGACATGGTATTGAAGGATCTTTCTCGGAATCGAGATCATCGATCACAAGCCCGTTGCGGGGTGGCGGCGATTCGCGCTAGGCTGGACTCCCATGAAATCCCGCATTTTCCTGACAAGCCTCTTCCTTCCCCTCGCGCTTGGACAAACAGCCTCCGCGGCCCATCCGGAATTCCGCGCCGAGGAGACGGACGCCACGATCATCCTCTGGCACGGCGAGAATCCCGTTCTCACCTATCACAAGGCCGAGGTCGATCCGCCCGCCGGGATCGATCCCGTTTTCAAGCGAAGCGGATTCATCCACCCGGTGCGGACGCCCGGTGGTTCGGTGGTCACGGGCATTCATCCCCCCGACCACCACCACCATCTGGGCCTCTGGCATGCCTGGGTCGAGTGCGTCTACGACGGAAAACACGTCGATTTCTGGAACCTGGCGAAGAAGACCGGTCGCGTACGGTACGCGGAAACCTTGGGTCTCGTCTCGGAGGCGGAGAAGGCCGGCTTCTCCGTGCGGCAGGAACACGTGGCTTATCTCGCCGAAGACGCCGCGCCGAAAGTGATCCTCGACGAAACCTTTACCGTGACCGTCCGCCTCGTCGACGGCGCGTTCGAGATCGACTACGAGACAAGCCAGAAGAACGTCGCCGAACACACCCTCGAGCTTCCCGCCTATCGATACGGGGGCACCATTGCCTACCGGGCTCCCGCGAAGTGGAACAAGACAAATAGCGATTACCTCAGCTCCGAGGGCAAGACGCGCGTGGACGGCCACCAGACCCGCTCCCGCTGGTGCGCGATGTGGGGGCCTTCGGACACCGACGGCAAGAACGCCACGCTGACGATCCTAAGCCATGGAAGGAATCACGACGCGCCCCAGCGCATGCGCGTCTGGCCGCCTTCGGACAACAACGGGGCGATCTTCTTCAACTACGTCCCGATCCAGGAAAAGCCCTGGGCGATCAAGGCCGGGGAAACGTCGGTCCTGCGCTACCGGCTCGTCGTCGAGGACGCCAAGGCCGACGCCGACGCTCTGAACCAGCGCTGGAAAAGCTATGCCGAAGAGTAAGGCCCTCTCATTAATGAAAATTCCGGAGACAAGCGCTCCTCCGCGCGCGAGGTAGAGCCACGATGAGAAAAACCTTTCCCTTTGACGATCCCCGCCACAAACCAGCGAGGGTCGTCGAGCAAATCAAGTCCACTGTTCGCAAATACCTGAAGCGCGAGCGACGGAAGGCGCTTCCGGAAGGCGTCGATTTCTGGGACTTCGACTGCCGAACCGGCAAGGACGAGGCGACGGCTGCCGAGGCCCACGTCAGCGCGCTCATTGCCGCCATCGACACCGCTGCGCTGGCAGGATGGGAAACGATCTACATCGAAATCCTCGCCAAACCGGGCCGCCGGACGCCAAGACCCAAGCCCGAGGAGTCGGCGGCCCCGCATCTCGAGGAAGACTGAGCGCGGGAGGCGGGACGGCGCTCGCATTCCGTTGGCACGCACCGTCGTCCGTGCGATAGTCCGGGGCGTCCGGAGCCCCCCTCTTCCGGCTGTCGTCCTTTGCCGTCGCGCTGTATGTCCCTGCTCCCTCGCTTCCGTCCCCGGCTTGTCGATACACTCCGGGGTTATTCGGGCTCCGATTTCGCCGCCGATGCCATCGCGGGCCTGACAGTGGGGATCGTCGCGCTCCCTTTGGCCATGGCCTTCGCGATCGCCTCCGGTGTGCCTCCACAGGCTGGCCTCATCACGGCCGTCATCGCCGGCTTCCTCATTTCCGCCTTCGGGGGTTCCCGCGTGCAGATCGGCGGCCCCACCGGCGCCTTCATCGTCATCGTCTCCGGCATCGTCACCACCTATGGCGTGGAGAATCTCCACATCTGCACCCTCATGGCGGGCCTCATGCTTTTGCTCATGGGCCTGACCCGCCTCGGCAGCGCGATCAAGTTCATCCCCTATCCCGTGACCATGGGCTTCACCTCCGGGATCGCGGTGCTGATCTGCAGCACCCAGGTCAAGGATTTCCTCGGTCTCCAGATCGAAAACGTGCCTTCGGATTTCGTGGCCAAGGTGGGAGCGCTTCTCGGCGGAATCACCACCTGGCAGGGCCCAACCGCCGCCCTCGCCTTGGGATCGTTCCTCCTCATTCTCCTCTGGCCGAGACAAATCGGTCGGCGCGTTCCAGGCTCCGTGGTGGCCCTCATTCTCGGCACCGGGCTGGTCGTGGTGTGCAAGCTGCCCGTCGAAACCATCGGCTCGCGCTTCGGCGGAATTCCCCAGGGAATTCCCCCGTTCCATTTTCCCACGCTCGAATGGGAAAACGTGCGGCACCTTTTTCTTCCCGCCTTCACCATCGCCCTCCTCGGTGCCATCGAATCGCTGCTCTCCGCCGTGGTCGCCGATGGCATGATCGACGAGCGCCACGACTCGAACCAGGAATTGATGGCACAGGGCCTCGCCAACCTCTGCGCCCCTCTCTTCGGCGGCATTCCCGCTACCGGAGCCATCGCCCGCACGGCGACGAACGTGAAATCGGGGGCCCGCAGTCCTGTCGCGGGCATGCTTCATGCTCTCACCCTTCTCCTCATCCTTATCGTGGCGGCGCCTCTGGCCAAATTCATCCCTCTCGCCACCCTCAGTGCCGTGCTCGTCGTTGTTGCCTTCAACATGGGAGAATGGCACAACTTCCGGCATCTCTCCCGCTGGCCGCGCAGCGACGCCGCCGTTTTCCTGACCGCCTTTACCCTGACGGTCCTGGTCGACCTCACGGTCGCGGTAGAAGTCGGCGTCGTCCTCGCCATGGCCCTCTTCATCAAGCGGGTGAGCGAGAACAGCGAGATCACCCTCGTTGATCCCGATACCGAAACCGAGGGCCCCCACCATTCGTTGCTCGGGAAGGACATTCCCGAGGGCGTCGTCGTCTACCGCATCTTCGGGGCCTTCTTCTTCGGGGCGGCCGACAAGCTCGAATATGCCCTCAAGCGTGCCGAACAGCTCCCCGATGTCCTCATCCTCCGCCTCCGCAAGGTCATTTCCATTGACGCCACCGGTCTCAACGCCCTCGAGGACCTCCACGAGAAACTGGCGCTTCGCGGAAAACACCTCATCATTAGCGCCCCCCAGCCCCAACCTCTCGCAACCATGCGCAAGGCCGGTCTCATCACCCGCCTCGGCGAGGAAAACGTTTGCCCCCACATCGATGCCGCCCTCGCACGGGCGCGGCAAATCCTCGGCGAGATTCCACCCGGTTAGTCAGGACGCTTCGCCTCAGCCGTTCTCCTTGACGACAAAAAACTTCTGCCGCGCGTCGATGGGGATTCCGAAGGCGTTGAAATCGACGGTGTACTCCGTGGTGTCGGAACCGACCGCACCCGCAAGGTTGTCCGTGAGATCCGCGCGGTTCTCGACGGGAAGGGCGAAATCATCGCTGATGTAGACGGTATAGGTCTTCGTCTCCTTCGACGTGAAGGTGAGGGTGACGAGGAGATTCCCCGGGGATGAATCGGCATCCCGAACGATGCGCACGATGCGGGGGACTGCGGCATCGCCGGAAACAGTAAAGGCAACGCCCGAAAAAACGGCCTGATCAACGCCGGAAGTCCCTCCCAGAAGGACGCCGACACAGGTGAACGTGAAGTCTGTCGCCGCCACGTCGTCCTTGACGTACATCTCGTCGAGCGAGCCATCCCCACCCGCAAGGCGCGAGACGATATCGAGCGTCGTCTCGCTGTCGCGGGTGATCGTCATGCGGAAATCAAAGGGTGCGACGGAAGATCCATCGAAAGTCCCCGTCCGGGTCTTCACCGCATCCAAATCCATCGCGTTCCCCCCGGTGCTCACGAAGGCCCCGCTGGTTGTTCCCCTCCAGAGATCGCTGCTCGTCGCGGTACCATTGTTATGCATCCAACCCCCAGTCCAGTTACTCCCGTTGTCGGCGGCGAACTGGCCTCCGTCATTGAAGATGCCGAAACGGATCTGGTTGGCCGTATTGGTGCCCCCCGTCAGGATCATGCTTCCCGAAATCTCGAGCGTCTGCCCGACCGCCAGTATCACCGATTCGGGCGAGGCGACCGTCCCGAAATGTCCCGCGAGCCAGGCGTTCTGGGCGCTATTGGCCGTGGCATCGCCAAAGGTCGGCGCGTCCGTATCAAGCCCTGAAACCGGCGGACTGGCGGCGGGGTTGAGCTGTTTCCAGTTCGCAACCGTGCCGGCGTCGGCCGGGAGGATGGCAACGCCGGCCGAGAGCAGCATTGGGAGGAGGAGCGCGATTCTGATCATTTCGTTAACTTATTATTTCGGAGAAATTTAGGAACCCCCCTCAAGGTATTCAAGAAAGAAATCGGCGTTGCCGGGAGCGATGGCACTATTCTTGTCCGCCCGCGTAAGGATTCCGCGGCGGTGGGGTATCCCCCGTTGCCATGCCTCTGAAATCCACCGATCCCCCCCCTTCCGGACTCTTTCTCACTCGATCGAACTCCGTCACGCGCGGACCAGACACCTTCGGCTTCTCCTTCCCCGGGCAACCGACGGACGAAATGACGCCCCCCGGATGTGCGCTAGCATCGATCATTAACAGGGATCCTGCGAGTCAGCACGGGGTGGCGGCGGCCTCGGGCATTGCCCGGCCAGCGTGCTGCGTCTATGTTAGGCCCGCATGGAGTTCGCCCCAACGAGCAAGACCCTCCTCTTCCGCGTCCGTGACCCGGAGGACGATGCGGCGTGGCGTGCTTTCGCGGAGATCTACACTCCCCTGCTCTTCCGCTTCTTCCGCAGCCGGGGCCTCGATGAATCGGATGCCGCCGACGTCGTCCAGATCGTCATGATCGCCGTTGCCAAAGCGATCCGCGGGTTCGACTACGAGCCCGCGCGGGGCACCTTCCGCAGTTGGCTCTATACAGTGGCGCGCAGCAAGCTGAACGATTTCTTTACCCGCCAGGCAAAACAGGCCCTCGCCCTCGGCCATTCGGAAGTGGCACGCCTCGCCGGAAGCGAGAGCGACGCCGAGGAGAAATGGGAGGCCGAATACCGCTGGAGCGTCTTCGAATGGGCGGCAGCTCAGGTGAGATCCGAATTCCAGGCGCGCACCTGGGACGCCTTCTGGCGCACCGCTGTCGAAGGAGAATCCGCCGATGCGGTGGCCGAGAGTCTCGCCATGCGCGTCGGAGCCGTCTACACCGCGCGTTCACGCGCCACCAAAAGGCTCCGGGCCTTCCTGGAGGATAACCTCGACGAGAATTTCGGCCCTCCGCTTCGCCCATGAGCGCGTGTCCGTCCAGCGACGCGCTCGCGCGCTTTGCCAACGGCGACGTGGAACCCGCCGCCGGTATCGAAGCCCACCTCGATACCTGCTCCCAATGCCGAGCGTGGCTCGATGCGTTTTTTCAGCAAGCCCTCCCCGGCCCGACGCCCGACGGTATGAGCGGAGACGTGCCGCGGCATCTCATCGAATCCGCCCTCGACGCCACCCGCGCCCCCGCTCCCGAGACGCCGGAACAACTGCCCCGCCGCCTCGGCGACTACGACCTCCTCGAGGTTATCGGACGCGGTGGCATGGGGGTCGTCTACCGCTCCTACGACCGGAATCTGCGCCGAGAGGTCGCGATCAAGGTCCTCGCTCCGTCGCTTCTGGCGAATCCCGAAGCCGCGGAACGTTTCCAACGCGAGGCCCGCGCCGCCGCCGCCCTCCAGCATGAGAACGTCCTCCCCGTCCACGCCTTCGGCGGCCTCGATGACGGCGGCGACATGCCCTACCTCGCCATGCCGCTTGTCCGCGGCGAGTCGCTTGAGACCCGCCTCGCGCGCTCCGGGCGCCTGTCCGTCACCGAGACGGTCGACCTTGCGCGGCAGATCGCCGCTGGCCTCGCCGCCGCCCACGAAGCGGGCATCGTTCACCGCGACATCAAACCCGCCAACGTTCTCGTTGAAAAGGACGGAAAGGCCCTCATCGCCGATTTCGGCCTCGCCCGGATGGGCGACGACGCCTCCCTCACTCTTCCCGATGCCCGCGCCGGCACTCCTCATTTCATGGCCCCCGAGCAGGCCAATGGAGGATCCATTGGCCCTGCCACCGACCTCTTTTGCCTCGGTGCCCTGCTTTACCGAATGCTTGCGGGCCGCCTCCCCTTCGCGGGCGATTCCACCAGCGGCGTCCTTCACTCGCTTGCCACGACGACTCCGCCCCCCATACGGAAAACCCACCCCGAAGTTCCGGCCTGGCTCAGCCACCTCATCGAGGCGCTGCTTGAGAAAAGCCCCCGCGACCGCCCCGCCTCCGCCCGGCGGGTCGGGGAAATGCTTGCCACCGAATCCGCTCCCGGCCATCCTTCACGGCGACAGCGTCGCTTCCGCCGTCGCCTCCTCGCCTCCGCTGTTCTCCTTCTCGCCGGCGGCCTTTTCGTCGCCTCCGAGCGCACCGGCCGCAGCGCGATCGTAAATGCCACCCTTTCCAAACTCACAGGGCGCCCTTTTTCCATTCGGGGAACGTGGGGCGCCTACCAGGCCTTTGATACGGCGTGGAACATGGCGGAGGACGGCCAATCGATTGATGTGCGCCTGCGCGGCGATTACGTCGCCCGCGCTCCGGATTCCGGAACCAAGGCCGTGATCCTGCGAGGATTCGGCAGCGGTCGCCTCCTCGAAACCCAGGGCCGCACCCTCATTCATGGAAGGGGCGACTCGCGGATTGAGAACCTCACCATCGTCCGCACCGCCAGCAACAACGCCGCGCCACAACCCCTCGTCATGCACGAAGGAGGCACGCTTACCCTCGACCAATGCCGAATCGCCTTCGAGAAAGCCGCCGCCATCGAGCAACTCGCCCGACGCGAAGCCCTCCTGCGTCTCGACGATTCACGGCTCATCGCCCGCAATTCCACGCTCAGCAGCGCCAGCACTTACCTCATCCACCTCACCGGAGGACGCCCTGTCGAGCTTTCCTTCGAGCACTGCGGCCTCCGGGGCTTCACCCTTCTCGTCCTCGATGGCGGCACCGATCAGGTTTCCTTGCAGATGCAGCGCAGCACCCTTTCCGCCCTGGGTTGCTTCATCTCGCCCCGCGGCCGCCCCTTCCCCGACATCACAGTCGCCGGAAGCCGAAACCTCCTCCGTTGCGGCACCCTCGTCTGGAAAAGCGATGGCCGCCCGACCGTGCTCGCGAAGATCGACTGGAACATGAACGACAGCGTTCTCGGTGAATTCCGTTCCCTCTTCGGGCGCGACGAGACCCTGCGACAGTCCTTGCCCGACAGCGATTCCGTGGCAAAACAGCTCGCCGCACGCTGGCCCGATGCCGCCGCCACGCTGCGTCTCACGGATGATCTCGGCATGCCCCGCCAGCAAAACCTTCCGCCCGGCCCCGGCGAATTCACCCCCTCCGAGGAGTGGATGGAATACGGCTACGGGGATTGATCGTCCCAGTTCCGCACACGAAGCCTCGGCCCTGTTCATTCATGCGCCAACCACTGGCGTTTGGCAGGGACTTGTGCCAGCTTCTATCCCAAGACCTATCCCATCATGCGCATTCTTCTTTCTCCCGTCCTTCCCCTGTGCCTCCTCACCACGTCCGCGGCTTCCGGCGCGATCTCAATTTCCGGACTTGCCGACAAGACCAAGTACAATGACAGCGTCACCTTCACCGTGACCGCCGATCCCGCCGCCGTTACGACGACGGCCACGCTCGACGGCGCTCCCGTCTTGGTGGGTTCCGCGGTGCAGGTAACCGCGATCAGCTACCACGAACTCAGCGCCGAAAGCCGCGACGGGGGAGGCGCGCTCATTGATTCGCGAACGGTGCGCTTCATCGTGCGCAACAACGCTGAGCGTGGCGGCACCGAGGATGGAATTCCCACCTTCACCCCCTTTCGCTCCGTCAACGACGCGCCCTCGGCCTTCGCCGGGCAGACGCTCAAGGTCATCGCCCCTTCCGCCTGGCCCATCGGCTTTCCCATCCCCATTGCCGCCGTCCTCCGCAGCCCCGAGGACGAGCCCCTGTGGCTGAATGGCACGGTCGGCTTCGCCGGCCTTCCCCAGACTCCCCTCCAACTTCGGCGCGGCTGGGGATCGATTCTCGCTCCAGCCGCAACCACCGCCGGCGTACTGGAACTCGGAGCCACCGTCAACGGGCTCGAGCACAATCCCTCGATTTCCATCGAGAACGCCCCCGTCTTCACTCAAGTCAGCGGCACCCTCTCGGCGAGCACCACGTGGCCGGCCAATTCCCGCATCCACGTTACAGGCACCCTCACCATCGATCCCGGCGTCACCCTCACTGTCGGCGCGGGGACGATCGTGATGATCAGCACCGGCACCTCGACCAATGGATCGGCGGCGGAGATCGTCGTGAACGGAACCCTTCAGATCAACGGTGTGGAGGGGAATCCCGTCGCTTTCGTGCCAGATACCCCGGGTGAAAACTGGGGCGGCATCGAATTGCCGGCCGCCACCTCCGTCGTGAACGCGGCCCACACGATCTTCACCGGCTCCGGAGAGGACGGCGTCTGGTTCGACAACGACGGCGGCTACGGTGGCCCATCCCACCGGCCGGAGCAGGCGCTCTTCCTCGTTGTCGGCAGTGGCTCGGGAACGTCAATCGGCGCCCAACTGCATCTCACCGACTGCTACTGCTTCAGCCTCGCCGGACAGCAGATGAACAGTAAGGAGAAAATCTGGATCGACTTGAACCGCACGCTCATGCAGCGCTGTATCACCTGTGGCGAAATCAGTGGCGCCAAGGTCACCATCGACCGTTCCGCCCTCATCGAATTCCCTGACGAATCGGAAGACTTTGCCGACGGCGACAATGACGCGATCTATCTTACCAACGGAGACCTCTCGATTTCGAGAACGGTCATCGGCTATACGAAAGACGATGGAGTGGATAGCGGCGGCAGCGGCGGCAACAGCCCCTTCGGTACCGTCGACCCCGATACCGGAAACACGGTCACGAGGTTCGACTCCACCGACAACTGGTACGAAGGCATCGTCCACGAGGGCAACTCGCTCTCGGGCACACGCAATGTCTACTTCACCGGCTGCGTCTTCCTCAACTGCGGCCAAGGAGTCGAGGCCGGCTACAGCAATGGATCGACCAGCGATGGACCCCATGCGCTCGTCGACGATTGTCTCTTCGCCGGCAACATGGTCGGCGTTCGCTGGGGCGATAACTATGGCTCGGGCTATAGCTACAATTCAGCGACCGAGGTGCGGAACTCCTATGTCCTCAGCAGTATCTACCGCGACGCCTTCAGCGGGCAATGGCACCCGACCCAGGCGAACGCCTGGATCTACCAAACCACCGCGCTCAACAGCTTTGGGAATCCCTACTTCAATGTTCACACCAACTATCTTTCCCAACCGGATCCGGTCCACCATCCCTCGAACACAGCCTGGAACCCTTCTCTCGACGGGGCGCTCATTGAGCCGTTCATGCCAGTGCCCGGCTCAAATGTCGGCGTCGCCATTAGCAGCTACGACCCCGCCCAGAGTCCTACCGCGGCCTATCCCGGAACTTTCACCGTGCGCCTCAGCACCTTCAGTTCCCGGCAGGTGAGCGTGGACTATGCCGTTTTCGGAAAGTCGGATCCGAGTTCCAATGCCGAGGTTTCGCTCGGCGGCGGAAGCCTCGTTTTCGAGTCGGGCCAGACGCTGAAGACAATCTCGCCTCCACCCGTAGCGAACCCCGGAAGCTATTCGATCCTCCGTGTGGCCTTGCAGAATCCCGTGAACGCCGAAGTCACGGGCGAAGCCTGGTATTTCTCCGTGCCCGCCGGAGCAGACCCAAATCTCGTCGCACGAGGCGCCAGCGGCTGGCGTTATCGCGAGACACGGAATGATCCTCCGGCCAACTGGAAGCAATCCAGTTTCGACGATTCCAGCCCTGCCGCCACAGAGTGGAAAGCCGCCACTCTTCCTGCCGGATACGGCTACACCGTCGCCACGACCGTGGATTCCGGTCCGTCTGGCGCCCGCACCACGGCCTTCTACTTCCGGAAGAAATTCAATGTGCCGAATCCCTCCGCCATCGCTTCACTCATCTTCCGGGTCCGACGCGACGACGGGGCCATCGCGTGGCTCAACGACAACGCCACGCCGATCGCGAATTCCGCCGACGGCGCCGGCAGCGTTCCGACTCCCGCGACTTACGCGACGCTCTCTCCGAACGCCAGCGATAGCGCAACCTATTTCGAGTATAGCGTTCCCATCGCGCTCCTTGTCACCGGAACCAATATACTCGCCGTGGAAGTCCACCAATCGAGCCTCACCTCCAGCGATCTGCTTCTCGACTGCGAACTTATCGCCACGTACACGAGCGACACCCCACTCCAACTCGAGCTCGACAGTCTTGGCGGCCAGTCCGTCCTTTACTGGTTCGATGCCGAGGCTCGTCTCGAATCGACCAGTGACTTCACCGGCTGGAAGCCCGTCCCCGCCGCCCTGAGCCCCTATTCCCTGCTTCACGACCTGCCGAGGAATTTCTTCCGACTCGCAAAGTAGCACCTTGCCCGCGTCCAGCCAATCGGCAAGATCAGCAAGGTGGGACCGCACGCCCTCTCGCTTCTCCTTTTCGTATTCATTTCCCGCGCGCCCCTTCTTTGGTTGCAGTATTGGAAGATCGTCATGCGTCCCTCTCCTCCAGGGAACATGTCCCTCCGCCCACCATTGCAGCCTCCGGATCCTCTCACGATCATGAGAACGCCCGATTCCGGCATGGCAGCCGAAATCGGGCGTCCTTGGGCATTCGCTTTGCCGTTGCTTATCCCCGCCCCTTCCCCGCATCCCCGATCCCCACGTGGGATCACCCATTCCCGGAGCAGCCTTTCAACCTCACGCGTCTTTCCTCACCCGTGCTGATGACGTTTTTGGCGAAGGTTCCAGGGTCGTTCCGGATTTGCTGGAACTTCCGCTGAGGCTCCTGCCATGATCAACCAGATCCTCAAAGGTTTTGAGCCCCAGTCCCTTGATCTCCCTCAGACCCTCGATCGATTCGATCGGCCTCGCCTTTTCTATCGCAGCACAGCGGGATTTCCCGACACCGTCGATGCCAAGCAACGCCTCGGTCTCCGCGCTGTTCAGCAGCGAAAGAAGCTTCGCCTTTTGACTCGGAGTGAGACGAGCGGCAATCCGTTCCGCCTCCGATTCGAGCTTCGTCTTTGCTCCTTTTCCAGTCTCCTTCCGACTGCTCCCCCGTTTCGCCGCCGCCGCTCCTGAAGAACCCGCCTTTTCGCCCACCCCGGATCCTTCCTTCTCTGGCGCCTGGCGCTTCGCAACCGGTTTCACCGCACTTGGCTTTACCGCCTCCTTTTCTTCTGCAGTCTTACGCGCCTTCGGCGGAAGCACTTCCTTTTTCGCGGAAGTTGGCGGACTTTCCTTCAAATTCGCTGCAATCAAAGCCGAAACGGGAACGAGTGCGGCCACCATGAGCGTCCCGAGGCCCCTTTTGAACGCATGAGGAGAGGGAATCAATTGAGTTATTTTCATCGTTTTAGGTCTATATTTCTTGGTTAATTCTCAACGCTCCAAATATTGTCACTTCGAACGCTGTTCATAAGAACTAATTTACTGTTCATTAAAACACAATTCTTTTTTTGCAGGGGTGCAATTTTTCTCGCTTCCCTCAAGGAGCGCCCTTGGCCGAGGACGGGAAGGATTGGGCGAACGGGCATTGCACGTCCGCGTCCCCGCGCTTTTTTCTCCGATGCGATGCTGCCGGGAACCGCCCCCGGACTCACCCCAGGTTTCAGGACTCCTCCGCGAGGAGCTCGATGCCGAAACGCCCACAGAGCGCCTCCAGCCTTTCCAAATCCGGCGGCCCCTCGGGAAACAGTGCCAACTCGTTGAAGAATTTCTCAAGTTCTCCCGGCATCACCATGTAGCGCAATCGACAGATTCCCGGCCCAAGGGCCCGATAACCATGCGGCACCCCGCGCGGTGCGTGGAGGATGTCCCCCGATCCGGCCGTGATGCTCTGTTCCCCCACCAGGAAGCGGTAACAGCCCTCGATGACAAAGAAGACCTCGTCCTCGCGACTATGACAGTGCAACGGAACGCCTTGACCCGGGGCCGCGGCCTGTTCCGCAAGATAATACAACCCTCCCGTTTCGCGTGAGGAAACCTTGGTCGTCGTGGACATTCCCAACACCTCGCAGAGTAAACCGGTGCCATTGGAAACATGAATCGCCTTCATTTCGATCACTAAGTTGAAAGAAGATACACGCAACCCAATACGATATGCCATGAAATAATCTCATCGCGACTCCGACCCGCGATGCGTTCGGCCCCAGGCCGGGACGGGGCACGGCAGCTGACTGCCGATCCTGCGAGTATGTCGGATCGATCGGGATGAATTCCTTTGCCCACGCTTGCCAAAGCCCGCTTCCCCACGCTAACCTCAACGAAATCAAATCCATCATTTCCATGAATCCCGCCTTCAGCCGCCGCCGTTTTGTCCGCAATTTCACCTTGGGTGCCGCTGCCCTCTCCGTTCCCGGAGCCTTCGCCGAGGAGCTCTTCCGCACCCCGGCCCAGACCGAGGGACCGTTCTACCCGGACAAGCTCCCGCTTGATACCGACAACGACCTCCTCGTCCTGAACGACAGCATCACCCCCGCCGTCGGCGAGATCACGCACCTCACCGGCCGCGTTACTGACATCACGGGCAACCCGCTGCGCAATGCCACGGTCGAGATCTGGCAGGTCTGCGGGAACGGCGTCTACCTTCACACCCGCGACAAGCGCGAAGGTCGCGACCAGAATTTCCAGGGCTACGGGCGCTTCCTCACCGATTCCAAGGGCCGCTACTACTTCCGCACCATCAAGCCCGTCCCCTACCCCGGCCGCACGCCGCACATCCACGTCGCCGTCAGCCAGAAGGGCAAACGCGTCCTGACCACCCAGTGTTACATCAAGGGCGAAGCGCTCAACGAGAAGGACGGCATCGTGCGTTCCCTCAAGAACGACCAGGAACGCAACGCCCTCATCATTCCCTTCACCCCGCTCAAGGACTCGAAGATCGGCGAACTCGGCGCGAAGTTCGACCTCGTCCTCGGCCTCACTCCCGAGGACGCCGCCCACCCCGCCTAACATTCAGTCATGAAGAAACTGCTCGTCCTCCTCCTCCTCATCACCGCGTCCCTCGCGACCGCCGCCGAACCGATCCGCGTCGCCTGCGTCGGCGATAGCATCACCTTCGGAGCGGGCGTCGAGGATCGGGAGAAAAACTGTTATCCCAAAGTCCTCGGCGACCTTCTCGGCGAGGGTTACGACGTGCGGAACTTCGGCGTCAGCGGCGCGACCCTGCTCAAGGAGGGCGACAAGCCCTACTGGAAGGAAGGCAAATTCAAGGAGGCGACCGACTTCAATCCGAACATTGTCATCATCAAGCTCGGCACCAACGACACCAAACCCCAGAACTGGGCGCACAAGGACCAGTTCGAGGCCGACACGAAAGCCCTCGTCGAACATTTCCGGGGCCTGCCCGCGAAACCGGAGATCTACCTCTGCCATCCCGTCCCCGCCTATCCGGGCAACTGGGGGATCAACGACGCGACGATCAAGAAGGAGGTCGTCCCCCTCGTCGATGCCGCCGCGAAGGAAACGAAATCCAAAGTCATTGACCTCTACAAGGCCCTCTCCCGGAAACCGGGGATGTTTCCCGACAAGGTGCATCCCAATGCCGCCGGCGCGAAGGTCATCGCCGAGACTGTCTTCAAAGCCGTGCAGAGATAGCAGCGGCGAAGCCAGAAGGAAACGGAAAGGCAAGTTCCCGCAGATGCCCGTCCTCCACCAGTATCGCGACGAGTCCGGGCATTTCATCAAAGCCTGCATCCAGGGCGCGGTGGCCACGTTCCAGCTGAGTAAGCCGGGCTTCGAGGAACTGGCGAAGGCTGACATCGCGGTCGGTTCGGTCTTTCCCCTCAGTGTCCTCATCGATCTCATCCGCGAGGGCAAGGCCTTCACCGCCCGTCGCACCGGCGCGGAGAAACCCGAAACCACCCGCTTCCACGAGGCCGAACAATTCAGCTTCGACTTTCCCGAGGACGCCGAGACCGAGCGGCATCTTCCCGTCTGCGAGCAGACCGGCTCCTTCGACGACCTCCACCTCATCGGCTACGCCGGGGGCCGACGCGCCGCCCTTCTTGGCCCCGACGCCCGGGAGCGCCTCACCGGCATCACCGTCAGCTTGCCCCTCCACCTCGTCACCCGCCCGCTCCTCGACCAGCTCGTCGCCAGCCAGCACCTTCCCGACGAAGCACAAGCCCTCGCCATTGCCCGCTCCTGGCTCGATCAGGCTCGTTCGAGCATCTGGAACATCCATCGCCCGCCACCGAGGCAGGAATCGCTCGCCCTCCCCGACGAAGCCGAACTCCCGCTCTGAAAACTGAATCCTTAGAACTGAAACCTTCATGCCCCGCATCCTCGCTTTCGCCGGTAGCTCCCGCGCCGCCTCCTTCAACAAGAAACTCGTCGCCCTCGCCGCCGAGGGCGCGCGCGCGGCGGGAGCCGAGGTCACGCTCATCGACCTCGCCGATTTCCCGATGCCCCTCTTCGAACAGGATCTCGAGGCCCGCGAAGGCATGCCCGAGCACGCGGCCCGCTTCAAGGAACTCCTCCTCACCCACGACGGTCTCCTCATCGCCTCCCCCGAGTACAACAGCGCCTTCAGCCCGCTCCTGAAGAACGCCCTCGACTGGGCCTCGCGCGCGACCTCCGACAACGAACCGCCGCTCGCCGCCTACCGTGGGAAATTCGCCGCCCTCATGGCAGCCTCCCCCGGAGCCCTCGGCGGCCTGCGCGGCCTCGTCTTCCTCCGCATGCTCCTCGGCAACATCGGCATCAACGTCCTCGCCACCCAGAAAGCCATCCCCGCCGCCCACGAGGCCTTCGCCGAGGACGGCACCCTCAGGAACACCCGCGACGACAAGGCCGTGCGAGACCTCGGAAAGGAACTCGCGGAGACGCTCGCGCCGATCCAGGGATGATTTCCACCGCAGTGTGCCGTCGAAGGGGCCGCTTTGCCTTTTGGGTGAGGATCACTTGAAGGAGGCGCTGTAAGAAGTGGCCCCAAGTCTGAAGATTCCCCGCTTCCCTTTCCTCACTCCATCGGGGTGAATTTCATCTCGGCGAAGAGGTGCCGCCCGTCGGGCTGCTTCTCCCAAACCAGATGGCGACAGCTGTCGCCTTCCAGAGAGAGAGGAGAGGGTCAAGGAGAGGGGTCGGAGAGGCAGGAGAGGGGTCGGCAGGAGAAGGGTCAGGGAGAGGGGTCAGGACGAAATATTTGCATGAATCCGCCTTTCGATGCGTTTCAACGCGGGGTCTGTCGGCAGGCGGGCAGCCATGGCCTTGCTTGCCCGCGTGACATTCGCCACCGTTCCCATGCCCAGCTTCTCCGCGATCCAACCGACCCGCACGGCGGTCTCCGCGCGGATGATCGCCGCGATCAGCGCCTTTTCCACGCAGCTTTTCTTCTTCTCCCGCAGTTCGTCCTCGCCGATTCCGAAGGCCACCAGTCCCGCCTTCAGGATCGCCTCCGCCTGCATGATCCCGTGGTCGCCCGAGTCGGCGCCCCGGTAGTTCCGGCTCCGGTCGCGCTTCGGCGAGCGCCGCGAAAGGAGTTCCTCGGCGAGGCCCAGCACCCGTTCCCGGAACATCGGAGAGCCGTAGCACCAACCCCGTCGCAGGGTCGATTGCAACCCCTGTCCCTCGATCTCCGCGAGACCGCAGTCCCTGGTCTCCTCCCGTTTTGCCCTCAACGCCACCCTTTCCACGAACTGCCGCCGCCCTGCGGGCCCGTCCTTGAGGTCGAAGGCCGCGAATGTCCTGGTCGTCTCCAGGAAACCCGGTCGCGCGGAGGGTTTCCAGCCATACTGCGGCAAGCTTGACCACGGGTAGGACGCAACGT
>JAHEDC010000538.1 GCA_024641425.1 Verrucomicrobiales bacterium
GTCGAAGAAAAGGAAACACCCCGTTTCCACTCACAGAGTAGAAACGGGGTGTCGAGGGATTCTGGAAAAGGCGTGCGCCCCGGAAACTAATTCCTAAGGTGTCGAATTGTCCTGCACCCGGAAAAAGAGCTCGACCGGCAAGGGAGCGCCCGGATTCATGGGATCGAAGAACGGGTGTTGGAACATGTAGGTCGTCGTTTCTCCTCCCGAACTGATGGAGTCGTCGATGTCGGCCTGGAACGTGGGGGCGACAAGATCCTGCGAATAGTAGATTCCATAGATCTTCCCGAGTTGCGATAACCATGTGAGGCTGATCATCTGGGTACTCCGGTTGTAGGTGACGTCCGTGATGCGGAAGGGAGGAAGTGTGTCGAGCCCGAGATAAAGATTCGTCGCGCTCGGCGTTGCCGTGAGGAGGGCATACTCGGGCCCGTGGTTCAGGACGGCACCGGGAGCGGTCGAGATCTCGAAGTGCGATCCTCCTCCTCCTTCCCACCAGACGAAGACGACTTCGTGCGGCCCCTCCGTGAGGTGGACCACGGCACGCGTATTCGAATCACCGGTTCCCGCCGCAAAGAAGATCTCGTTCTGGGCGCTCGGATGCAGTTGTCCCCCTCCATCCAAGGCAATGAACTGATCGTTCGGGTCGATGAATCGGAAAAGGAAGCCATCGTCGGACCGAATCTGCACGGAGTAATTGCCGTCGGCCGGAGCAACCACGATGGCACGGGCGAGCAAGGCGATCCGATCGGTGTCATCGCCGGCGATCGGATCGCCCGGATAGGAAGCGGTGGGATTGAAGACCCCGGCATCGCCTCCGTTGTCCGAGTGGTTCAATTCCGGAACGAATCCCAGGAAATCCGCCGTGAAGGTCGATGTTGCGGGAGGAGCCAGATCGCGGAGGAAGCGCATCGTCTGGTCCAGGTTGTCGACCGCTTGGGCGGCGCCGTTGGTGGCGCCATACCAAATATGGGCGGCCCAGCCGCCGGGTATCGTGTTCGGCAGCGGGGGAAGAACGCTCTCGGGAATCACTCCCCAAGGTGAAACAAACGTGCTGCCGGAAGTGTCGCCGACAAGCCTCCAGCCCACCGTCTGACCGATAGCGGTAAACGCACCGGCGGCCCAACTCAATTCCTGGAAAGATCCGCCGCCGCCCTCGAAGCCGAAAAATTCCACCAGATAGTCACCCGGGGCGGGAAAGTCGAAGACTCCGAAGGCATTGGAATCGCCCGTGAAATTGGGGAAGAAAACCGACGAGTTCCGGCTGTCCACCCGGTTGGTGCCGTCTCCGGCGACGGAGATGGCGGTCGCACCATTGATTCGAAGGCCATATCCGTCGTCCCCTCGGATACGAAACGTATAGGTTCCTTCTTCTCCGGCCCCGATGGTCAGGGTCGTGCGGGCATAGGTGACGTAGTTGTTGTCGTCCGCGGCGGTGTTGGTGAGGATCGGAAGATCGGGCAGCCAATCGCCACTGATCGGATTTGTCTCGGGATCGGTATGGTTGATGAATGGCTGCACCGCCGTGACGGCGGGCGTGTTATCACGGATGATGAACTGCGCGTCGCGAAAACCCTGCTCGGCGCCTCCCAGCGTGACCCCGGTGAATTCCATGACCTCCCACCCCACGGTGGCATTCGGCGGAGCGCCGAGGCCCGCCCGCAACACCTCCAGAAGGGCAAAGGAACGCACCGATGCGGACAAGGAGAAAGGGCTTGTCCCGGTCGCCGCCGTGGTGTTTCCGGTGACCACATAGTTGAAGGTCGTGTAGGGAGCTGGAGGTGAAACAAAGGTGTCCACAATCGTTGTCACGATGCCCGTCTTCGTGATCATCGGCGTGATCGGAGCGCCATCGCGCGTCACCGTCAGCGACGTCATGTCAACATCGGAGGTTCCACCGCCCCCGACATCGAGGAGTTCAATCCTCACGGTCTGGAAGCCTGTGAAGTCGGCGGTACCGATGGTGGGCTCGACAGGAACGGAAATGCAAAGGTTCCCGTCCAAATAGACCTCGATGGCTTTCGTTCCGACCACCGGGGCCATATTCAGGCGCTGGTTCAGGAGCAGGTTCGAAGGTTGGCCCGTTCCCGATTGGGTGGCGAGAACTCCTCCCGTGAGCGTGCGGAAATTGACCGATGGAACCTGATCGCTCGCGTCATTGGTGAAGATGATGGTCGGCGTCATACCGGAAGCCGCTCCCGTGTAGGAATTCAAGACGCCATCGGAGCCGCCGGTAACCGGGTCCGTGCCGGTGCGGTCTAGAGCATCCCACACCAGATACGCATCATCGCCTCCGCCGCCTTCCCAGGTGCCCATGCGGAAGCTCACCCATTCGCCATCGTCGAACTTCGGATCGGAAACATTGAGGATTCCCTGTCCTCCTCCGGCATTGCCATCTCCAGCGCGATTCGTCCAGGAATTGTCATCGATGAGCGTGGTGCCATCGATCTGAAGCAGCGTGTAGTCGTCGACGCCATCGTGAAAAGCCACCTGCTCGACGTTGCCGCGGGCGGCATCGCTCGGAATGAAGATCTCCCCCGTCAGCTGCACTCCGTAGTTCTCCTGATCCGCCAGAAACGAACCCGGCACGGCTTGGGCGAAAAGGTTGATGCCACCCGCGTTCGTCTCATTGTAGACATTGGCGGCCCAATTGATGCGCTCGATCCGTGTCGTGCCATTCGGGACACCGGCGGTCATGGTGTTGAAAGCGGCGAGATTTCCCGCATTCCCCTGAAGGTAGATGTCCGCGCGCAGACCACCCGGCGTGAGCTGCTCCGGTCCGACGAAACGCACTTCCCAGTTCACATCCTGGGGAGCCGGAGCCCCGGGTTCTGTTCCGGAAGCGGTGAGGAAGACGTCGTTGCCGTTGAAGGCAATATTGCAGGAGTAGTCAGGCGGGAACACCCCGAGAGTGTGGTCGTAGGGCCCGACCATGAAATTCCTGTAGGTTGCGGTGCTGATCTGGCGGTTATTCGGAGCCGGATCGGCCGTGGTGCCGGCATTATTGTGGTTCTGGTGCCCGAGTCCGACCGTTACCGGAGCCAACTGGTCTGCCGAGGCCACCTTTCCCTTGAAAACGCTCCACGTCCCAGGGGTTCCCGCCACATCGGGGGCCCAGGTCATACCGACCCGATTCCCGAGGCGGTGCAGCCCCAGCCAGACCCATGTCGTCTGGTGCGGAACAAGGTTGACGCCGAAAACCGCGCCGGCGCTATCCGTGCCTGCTCCCGCGGATGGGCGCTGCCCCATAGTGATCCCATCGCCCCCAGGTGCCCCGTCGAACCGACGGTAGACCGAAAAGTTCGCCGAATTGGCAGCCCCGGGAACGGTCCTCGCCATGATACCTGACCGGCCCCAGCCGTTGCCATCCGCAATGACCTCGCCCGTTTCACCCACCCGCATCCGAACAATCGCGCTAAAATCGCCTGTCCGCGCTCCTGAAGCAGAGTCATAGAGGAAGGATCCCGCATCGCTGCCGCCCCAGAAATCGGCTCCGCCAGCGGTGATTGTGTAGTCACCCGTCATCGGCCCGGAAGTGTATCCTCGCGGGATCGGCGTCGGCGTCGCCGCGCTGAAGGGCGCGGCCTCGGTGGCTGCATTGCCAAACTCGACAAGGGTGTCCAGGGTCTCGCCATTTACCGAAGGCAAGGCTCCGAGACACATGAGAAACAAGGCAATCCGCCTTTGGGGTGTTTTCATGGATAGAGGGGGTTGGAGTTCAATCAGCGAAATCAGGCGTTTTAACTCCGATCTCGACGCGATGTGTTTCAGGATAGTAAATGGAACGAATCTTGTGAAGTAGAAACAATCTTTCGAAGCATATCCCTCCAAGCCACAGTGTTATGCGTCGGAAGGCAGCGTCATCCCCCATGAAAATGCCTGCGTAAATGTCCTTTCATCCCGGCGTCTCCGCGAAGGACACCCCTCCAATTCACGGAAAAGACGGATTAATCCGATGCCGGAAAAGGCGTCGATTCGAACGAGGGCAACTTCCCGTTTTACCCGCTCCCGATTCGAGTACATAAGTCGCACATGATCACCCGTGCCATCATGATCAAGATCCTTACCGCCCTCGCCATCGCTTCTCTCCTGCCAAGTTGCGTGTCGACCCAGACGTCGGCGCCCTCGCCTGCCGTCGCCGCGCGCAATGCGCTCATTCGCGCCGAACCGATGGGCGACTACTATATCGGCCGACGCTACGTGACGCACCGCACGCGCTTCTGGGGATACCTGCGCCGTCCCCGCCA
>JAHEDC010000539.1 GCA_024641425.1 Verrucomicrobiales bacterium
GAAACGGATGCCCCAACGCAGGCGTCAGATCGAGCGCGCCGCTGACGGCGAGAATCGCATCGCGGATCTCTTCCCCTCCCAGGCGTCGACGCGGAAACCCGGCGTAATCATCGGTCACCCCCCCGGCCACGGCGGCCTGCCGCCACGTCGCGCTCAGCACGATGCGCCGGTGCATCGCCTTGATCGACCAGCCGCTTCGCATGAACTCCATCGCGAGGTGATCGAGGAGTTCCGGATGGGTCGGCGGCTCGCTGCGGTTGCCAAAATCGTTGGGCGTCGCGACAAGGGCCTTTCCGAAGTGGTATTGCCAGAGACGATTCACCATGACCCTGGCCGTGAGCGGGTTGGCCGGACTTGTCAGCCACTCCGCCAACTCCCGGCGTCCGCTGCCGGGAACGTCCGGCGGCAGCACTCCCCCTCCGAGCGCCGCCGGAAAGCCACGCGTGACTTCATCGCCCGGAGTATCGGGCTCGCCGCGAAGTTGGACGCGCACGTTGTGCGGCGTGCCTTCGGAAACGGCGTAGGCCAGGGGAACGGGCCCCGTCGACAATTCCGTGTTCAATTCCTCCTGGCGTTTCGCGCGTTCCGCCGTCAGTCCCTCGATGCGCGCGCGGAGGTCGATGATCCTCGCCAGCCTAGCCGCGTGCGCGTCGCCGGCGAGTTGCGCCGCCGCCACGTCCAGCGGAGGCAAGGGTTCCGTGCCGATCACGAAATTGTCGGCGTCGAGAGCCGGCTTCACCCCATTGAGGTGGCCGCCGCTGTCGATGAAGGCGTAGGAAATCGTCCCATCCCAGCCGTTCGCGAAATCCCCCGCGAAGTCCGACGCTCCGGTCGGTGTGCCCACGCTGCCCGTATACTTCTTCGCCCTCAGATCGAGTGCGAGCCGCACCTGGTACCATTCTCCGGTGCGCACTTCGGCCACCTCCGCACGGTCGTCGCCGCTGCGGCGGAAGAACGCGCGCCCATTGAATCCCAGCTCGACAGCGGCGGAGGCCGGGCCATGCCCGAGGTGAAACCTCCACGTTCCGTCCCCACCCGCCGCCTCGTCCGCGCAGCGGAAATCGAAGCCGGCATGGAGCGTGTCCGTTCCCTCGACCGTCCAAGGTTCGGGCAGATTGAGCCCCAGCCCGTTGTAGTCGCCACTATTCGGCATGCGAATGCCCAGCCGCCCGAGGGGATAGACGTTGCCATACGGACTCTGGGAGGACGCGGCGATCTTCACCACGCTGTTCGGACCGGGATGCCACGGCGTCGCGGGCGGCTGGCCGTCCGTTTGCATTTCTAGATCGCCATCGTAGGCGCTGAGTTCCGCCAGTTCCGCATTCATGGCCACGAGTTCCGCCTCCGCCGGTGAGGACTCCCACGGGGATGTGTCCACCGGAGCAATGGGCGTTTCCTGCAGTCCGACGTTATCGATCTCCAGTCCGGGGGCATCACCCTCTGAACCGAGGGCCACCGTGTCGACGCGCCCAGTCCACTCCGCCCCAAGGGGAAGGGGCCCGAACGCCGTGACCGCGTCCGGCTCGCCGACCGTTCCGGAAAACGTGCGCTTTTCCACATCAAGCACCAGCCGCAAATTCCGCCACTGGCCCGGCTTTGGCAGGGAAATCACGAGAGGGGCATCGAAGGGCGAGAGCGTAACGCTTTCCGATGCGATAAGAACTTCGACCGCCGGAGCGCCCTGCGGAGCCCCCACGGTGAAGCGATGCCGTCCCCCGTGCGCCGGAGTGTCCGCCGCGACGCGGAAGTCGAGGTTCACGTGCACGCGCTCCGGCGTCCGGGCGAAGTGCCGGGTCTGCCTGACATTGTAACTTCCGGCCTCCGGAGGCACGCTAACCCCTACGGCCCCGAACGGATGCAGGTTCCGGAACGGACTCTGCGCAGTCTGACTCACCGACACGCGTCCCTCGTAAAACCAAGGCGGCACCAGGACGCCATTGCTTCCGCCCGAGGCAACGTGCTGCATTTCGAAATCACCATCGAGATCATCGAGCGATCGCAGGACGGCCCCGGGAGTCGTTCCCAGCGCGGCGAATCCCGATTGCATCTCCATCCACCGCGTTTCGGACTCCTCGGTCGGAACAAGCGGTGCCATCGAGCGGAAACGGGGCTTCTGTTCTGAGCCCGGGAACGCGTAACGAGTGCTCTCGAAAACGCCGAACAGCGCGTAGTAGTCGCGGATCGAAACGGGATCGAATTTGTGATCATGACACCGGGCACAACCGAGAGTAAACCCGAGCACGCTCTGCCCCAGGGTATCGATCGTATCCTGGATCGTCAGGTGCTGGTAGTTTTCGGAGTCGAAACCGAAGCGCCGTGAAAGGGCCAGGTAGCCGGTGGCGGTGACGCGCTCCGCGAATTTCTCCGGCGGCCCCTCCCTCGCGAGAATATCTCCGGCGACCTGCTCGCGAATGAATTCATCGTAGGGTTTGTCGGCATTGAAGGAATCGATGACGTAGTCCCGGTACTTCCACGCCTCGGGAAGCGGGTAGTCCGCCGTGTCACCCGCCGTGTCGGCATAGCGGACAACATCCAGCCAATGGCGACCCCAGTGCTCTCCGTAGCGAGGCGAGGCGAGCAGGCGCTCCACGACTTTCTCGTAGGCATCCTGTGCCGTATCCGCGAGAAAGGCGTCGATCTCCTCGGGGCTTGGCGGCAAGCCCGTCAGATCAAAGGTGACGCGCCGGAGGAGCGACCGCCTTTCCGCCGGGGGTGTGGGCCGCAGGCCGTGCGCCCCCATCCGGGCAAGAATGAAAGGATCGACCGAAGTGCGCGCCCAGACGGTATCCAGCACCTCGGGAGGGGGCGGATCCGTGACAGGGTCGAGCGACCAAGGCCGGACATCGGGCTCGGCACGGAGGGTCGATCCCAAGGCCAAAAGAACGAGTCCCGGGCGGATGAACGGGGCAAGGGAAGGTGAAGGGAGCGTTGAAGAACGGAACCGCATAAGCGGGAAAGCTGGAGGCGGTCACAAAAGCGGGTTCCGCCGACCCGGTCACTTTGTCAGAAAAATGTCGCTGGTCGCTACCAGTTTGACGAGGTCGCGCAGGCCACCGCTTTTCCTCTCAAGGGCCTCGAGAAGGCGGTCGACTTCCCCGCGGTCCCCCGGCTCGAGGATGCGGCCGCTGGCGTAGGTAAGCAGTTTCTCCGCGAGGCATCGAGTGACGTCGCGCTCGCGTCCGAGGAGCGCTTTCTTCAAGGCGACGATGTCGGCGATGGCGTGGCCTTCCGGCAGCGAGGTCGCAGGGTCGATGGCGCGTCGCGTGTCCGGATACGTGTCGCGCCAGACTCCGATCGGATTGAAATTCTCGAAGGGGAATCCCATCGGATCGATCTTGCGATGACAGTTGTTGCACGAAACGTCCTCCCGATGCCTTTCCAGTTGCTCGCGGATCGTCTGCACCCCGCGCAAATCGGGGGCAAGCGGCTGGACGTTCGGCGGCGGCGGAGAGGGCGGCTTGCCGAGGATGTTCCCGAGCAGCCAGACCCCGCGCACGACGGGAGAGGTATCCACTCCGTTGGCCGTCGCGGTCATGACGGCCGGCATGGTGAGAAGGCCGCCGCGGCGAGGATCGTCGACACGCACCCGGCGGAATTCATCGCCCCAGACATCATCGCGACCGTAAAGAATGGAGGCAACGCGTTCATTGAGGAAAGTGTAGTCGCTTTGGATGAATTCGCGCACCGGGCCGTTTGTTGCGAGGACATGGGCGAAGAAGGCGTCGGTCTGCCGCAGCATCTGCGATTCCATCTGCCGGTCCCAGTAGATGCGGAACGGGCCGCCGTTTTCCGGAGGCATCGAGCCCAGCTTGTCCAGCCGCAACCAGCGCTCGGTGAAACGCCGGACAAAGGCGGCGGCGTTGCGGTGGCCGAGCATCCGCTCCACCTGGGCTTCGAGCACCGCCGGATCCCCCAGCCTGCCGGCTGCGGCAAGTTCGAACAGTTCCTCGTCGGGCATCGAGGACCAGAGGAAGTAGCTGAGCCGCGAGGCGATCTCGAAGTCATCGAGTCGGCCACCGGTATCGGATTCCCGGAGATAAAGAAAGCGGGGCGAGGCGAGGACGGCCATGTAGGCGGTCTGCAGGGCCTCGATGCGGCTGCGACCGGCGGCCCGTTCGCCTTCGGCGAGTGCCACGTAACGCGCGACCTCCTCCGCGGCCACTGGCCGGCGGAAGGCACGCCGGGCGAAACCGGAAACGAGTTCGACGAACGGCGCCTCGTTGGTGGCA
>JAHEDC010000540.1 GCA_024641425.1 Verrucomicrobiales bacterium
ACGGCTGGGGCTACCGCGACACGCACGAGACGCTGAACAGCTTCCTCTGGGGCCCCGACGGCTGGCTTTATGGAAACCAGGGCGTCTTCAACCAGTCGCTCGTCGGCAAACCCGGCGCGCCTGACAGCGAGCGCGTCGAGATCCGCGCCGGGGTCTGGCGCTACCATCCGCAGCGGCATGAATTTGAGGTCTTCGCCCACGGCGGGAGCAACCAGTGGGGGCTCGACTTCAACGAAATGGGCGATCTCTTCATGACCCACTGCCGCAGCGCTTGGGGCGGCGGGCCCACGACCTACGTCATCCGTAACGGCCACTATTGGAACCAGTCGAATGCGAACCACGCCCCCTTCGTTTCGGGCGGACAGGCCGGGTGGAATCCGGGCGGCGCGCCGGAATTCCGGAACTTCCTTCCCGCCTCCGCCCACTACGGCCACGGCGAGGGCGGAGCGGGCGCGCCCGGCTCGCGGGCGATCTACGGCGGCCACTCGCACGTCGGCACCATGATCTATCTCGGCGGCAACTGGCCCGCGGAGTACCGCGACCAGCTTTTCACCCACAACCTGCACGGCCACCAGATGAACCGGCAGATCAACCTCCGCGACGGCTCCGGCTACGAGACCGTCCACTCCGGTGCCGACCACCTCTTCACGCCCGATCCCCGCTTCATCGGCGTCGACCTGAATTACGGCCCCGATGGCGCGGTCTACATGATCGACTGGTACGACCAGCAACACTGCCACTCGAACAACAACGAAGTCTGGGACCGCCGCGACGGCCGCATCTACCGCATGCAATGGGCCGCGACCTACAAGCCGGTGAAGGTGGATCTGGAGGCGATGGAGACGAAGGAACTCGTCGAGTTGGTAACTTCGAAGGATGAATGGTATTCGCGGACGGCGCGGAGGCTGTTGCAGGAACGCGGGGATAAGTCAGCCGTTGCGCTCCTCAACGATATCTATTGCAAAGTACAGCAGAATCCGCCGGCTTTTCTGAGAGTGGCATGGTCTCTTTCCGCTTTGGATAATGCTCGGTACGGCGAATACCTGAAGCATCCAGATGAGAACGTTCGGGCGTGGGCGGTTTCGAGCCTTTTGCAAAGGTCAGAGTCTCCGTGGACATCCATTCTTAGGGAGCTGGCCTTGAACGATCCCTCACCCAAGATAAGGCTCGCCCTTGCATCTGCCTTACCCGATATTAAGGAAGGAATCCGGTGGATCATTGCCGAAGACCTCGCTACCCACGCCGAGGACAAGGACGACCTCTTCCTCCCGAAGATGATCTGGTACGGCCTGGCACCGCTCACCAGCGCCGACCCCGCCCGCGCCGTGCGCCTCGCCAGCACGACACCGCTCCCCATGCTCGCCGATTCCATCGTCTGGTATCTCAGCCGCGATCCCGGAGGGCGGGAGGAAATCGCGAAGGCCCTCGCCGTCGCCGAGCCTTCCCGGGCACATCGCATGCTCGATCTCATGGCCTTCTCGCTTCCACCCTCCACCCGCGTCCCCGCGCCGTCGGGATGGGCGGAACTCGCCGCCAAGCTCCGCGCGCCCGAAACCGCCGCCGCCCTCGACAGCCTCGGCGCGCTCTTCGGCGACGACACTATCCTCGCCGCCCTCCGCCGCACCCTCGCTGACCCCTCCGCGCCCGCCGAGAAGCGCCGCGCCGCCTTCGACTTCCTCCGCGCCACCGGCGACCGCGAGAGCGGGGCCCAATGGGTCGCCCTCCTCGACGAGCCCGCCTTCCGCGCCGAAGTCATCCCCTTGCTCGGGCGCTTCAGCGAGCCCGCCGTCGCCCACGCCTTGCTCGCGCGGCTTTCGCAACTCCAGGGCCCCGAGCGCAATGCCGCCCTCGCCGCCCTCAGCGCGCAGCCCGTCCTCGCGGCGGAGCTGCTGAAGGCCGTCCGGGACGGTTCCGTCGAGAAAGCCCTCCTCACTTCCCTCCACATCCGGCAGATGAGCACCCTCCACGACCCCGGCGTGGACGCCCTCCTCGCCGAAGTCTGGGGCCCCGTCCGCGAGAGCACCGCCGAGTCCCGCGAGGCCATCGCGAAATACCAGAAAGTCTACCACGAGGCTCCACTCTGGTCCTTCGACGCCGGCGCGGGCCGTCCTGTCTTCGACAAACTCTGCGCCACCTGCCACCAGCTCAACGGCAAGGGCATCGCCCTCGGCCCCGACCTCACCGGCTCCTACGCGAACGGCGTCGATTACTTCATCGAGAACATCGTCGACCCCAACGCCGTCATCGGCGAGACTTTCCAGCTCAACATCGTCACGAAGGAGGACGGTACCGTCCTCAGCGGCATGCCCGCCAACGAGACCGACGCCCTCCTCACCCTTCGCACCGTGACCGAATCGCTCGAGATCCCCAAGTCCGAGATCAAATCCCGCCAGATCCTCGAGCAAAGCATGATGCCGCCCGGCCTTCTGGAGACGCTGACGCAGAAGGAAACCATCGAGCTGCTGATGTATCTTTCTTCCAAGAACGATTAGGTGTAACGGATTTCGAGGAACGGTTCCCAAACAGGAACCGTTCGGGGCAGAGTCCGCTCGTTTCGGCTTCCGGCATTCCTCTTCGTCTCCTTGCGAAACCCGGCGCGCTCTCGCACCATCCTCCCGGATATCGCGCTCCCCAGTTCCGACCGTCAGGGGGTGCGTGAGATTGTCCTCTGGCAGGAAACATGCGTCTGCTCCCAGCTTCAGGGGGGAAGGGACGGTCAGGAGATGCTTCTCCCGACAGGACCGATTCCGGACCACGAAGGGGAAAGGCCGGGGCGCTTTCCGCCTACTCGACCTCGCCCAGCTCGTCGAGGTAGCGGAAGACGCGCTCGGCTTCGGCTTCGTCGATGGTGGTGATGGCGAAGCCGACGTGGACGAGGACGTAATCGTCGACCTTGGCCTCGGGAGTGTAGGCGAGGTTGATCTCCTTGACAAGACCGCCGAAGGAAATGCGCCCGCTGCGGAGAAGCGGGTCGTCTCCGGTGATCTCGAGGACTTTTCCGGGGATGGCGAGGCACATGGGTTTTGGTTATTTGATATTAGTTATTTGTTATTGGGTCGAAAGGCGGGAGGCGAGGATGGCTTGGCCGAGGGCGAGACCGCCGTCGTTGGGGGGAATGCGGCGGGGCCAGATCGGATGGTGACCCGCGGCCTGGAGGCGGGCGATGGTGGTTTCTAAGAGGAGGGCGTTTTGGAAGCAACCGCCGGTGAGGGCGACGACGGGGAGCCTGGCGCGCTGGGCGACGGTGGTGATGGCGGTGGCGAGGGTGTGGTGGAAACGGCGGGAAACGGTGGCGAGATCGCCGGCGGGGAGATCGTGGAGGAGGGCGCGGAGAAGGGGCGACCAGTCGAGTGCGGGACCTTCGGCGTTGATCGGGTAGGCGGGCAAGTCCGGATCCGGCGAGGCGGTGAATTCGAGAGCCATCGCGGCCTGGCCTTCGAAGGCGTTGCGAGTGCAGAGCCCGCAGAGCGCGGAGACGGCATCGAAGAGGCGGCCGGCGCTGGTGGTGCGGGGGCAGTTGACGTTGCGCGCGAGGAGCGTCTTTGCGATGCGCCGTTCCTCGGTGGTGAGCCTTCCGGCCAAGGGCGTTTCTTCGAGGGCGATTCCGGCTTCATGGAGGAGTCCGAGAGCGGCGAAGCGGGGGTCGCGCACGGCCTTCTCCCCACCGGGCAAGGGGAAGGGACGCTGCCAGGCGAAACGCTCGTATGCGGTGCCGCGGCAAAGTAGGAACTCGCCGCCCCAGAGAGTGCCGTCGTCGCCGTAGCCGGTGCCGTCCCACACGACTGCGAGGAATTCCTCGTCGGCACCGAGGCCGTTTTCGGCCGCGCAGGCGATGGCGTGGGCGTGGTGGTGCTGGATCGCGAGCACCCGGTTGCCGCTCGTGGCGGCGAGTTGGTGGCTGTGATAGGACGGGTGAAGGTCGCAGGCGATGGTTTCGGGATCGGCCCGGCAGAGGGCGGGGAAATCGACGAGATGACGGGCGAAGGCGGCGCGGGATTCCGCCGAGGCGAGGTCGCCGAAATGCTGGCTCAGGCGGACCTGGCCGTGGGCGGCGACGGCCATCGTTCCCTTGAGATCGCCCCCGTAGGCGAGGACGGATGTGGTAATGTCAGGGACGGGAACGGGCGCGGGCGCGAAGCCACGGGAACGGCGCAGGAGCAGCTCGCGCCCGGCGGCGACGCGGAGCACGGAATCGTCGACCGGGCGGGCGATGGGACGGTCGTGGACA
>JAHEDC010000541.1 GCA_024641425.1 Verrucomicrobiales bacterium
AGTCCGCCAAACGGTTCGCGACATTGCGCCTCACGCCCAATCACCCGAACCGATGTCCGGCGCGGGTAGTCAACCTTGATCGAGCGAACAAGCCTCTCCGCGTATGCCTGTAAAATGGGGAGAGCGTGGCGGCAAGCGCACCGACTCTCCGAGGCGGATCCCGCTGTGGCCGCATCCTCCGGAGGCGATGCGATTCTCCCCGCATTGGTTTTCGCCACCCATCATCGAAACCGAGCGCTTCGAACGGAGGCATCCGGCCAGCCTTTGCTCAAGGCGAGAACCTTCTGGACTACGAAGGGGGGGCGGTGACCTTCAGGCGGAGGTACTGGGGCGCGGCGAGCGGGATGCCGGTACGGTATTGATTAGGGGCGACCTCGATGGTGACCTCGTCCTGCCATGCTTCCAAATCCTGAGACAACTGGATCTCGAAAGTGACGTCGGTGGCGCCGGGGTTCTTTTCGAAGGAGAGCGTCTGGTATTGGTCGGCACCCACCGTGACGAGGCCGGGGACCGGGAGGGCATGGGGACTCGGGACGGTGGGTGAGGTTCCCAACGCGTATTCGATGAGCGCCGGGATGGCGTCGTAATCGTCGTCGGCGGTGTCGTCGCTGATCTGGTGGAGCGCTTTCCATGCGGCGTAGCCGGAGTCCGCCTGAATGAAATCGGGAGCGCCGGGAGCGCCGCCGACGAGGGTGTTCGAGCCCCAGCTTTCCGCGAGGGCGTGATCCGGGTTGGAGGACGGGTCGCGCAGGACAAGCGAGTAGCCGGC
Source organism: Verrucomicrobiales bacterium (assembly GCA_024641425.1). GTDB lineage: Bacteria > Verrucomicrobiota > Verrucomicrobiia > Verrucomicrobiales > DEV007 > JAHEDC01. The sequence continues at coordinate 770 of JAHEDC010000541.1, forward strand.
GCCGTCGGGCAGCGTCGGCCATGGCGGCTGGTCGTTGTAAGTAAGATCGCGCAGGTCGGCGCCGCCTGTGAGCGCGAGGACGAGCCGCTCGCCATCGTTGCTCAGACGACCGGAATACTCGCCGGCAATGGACACTCCTGTACCATAGCGGGCGGCGAAGGCGGCCCCGTCGCGCGCGATGACCACGCGCTCTCCGGGATCGAGGATCCTATGGTCCGGAAAGGCGAAGCTGATCCCCTGGGAGAAATAAACGCCCGTGAGATCGACCGGCTGTGCTCCGATGTTGAGAAGCTCGACGAACTCGAAGTCGTCGCGGTCGGTGGAAACGGCGATCTCGCCGGGAGTAGCGGGCTCCGCAGGGTGGTAGTGGATCTCGGAGATCACAAGGTTCTGCGCGGTGGCGGGCGTGGAGTCGATGCTGAAGAAGGCGGAGGTGAGCGCGCTCCATTCGCCGGTCGACAGGTTGTAGGCGCGGGCATTGAGGTGGGCCGGATGGCTCGGGACGACCGGCTCGGTGATATTGGAGCCGCTGCTGGTGTCCACCTCACCACGCAGGCGAAGGTCGAAACTGACGTCGGAACTGCCGGCACTCTGGTTGTGGATCTCGACCGCGACGGTACTCACGTCGTTGACTGCGCCGTTGACGAAAATCGACGAGGGGACGACGTATTGGAAGTAAGCACTTTCGTCCGGAGTGGAACTCGTCGCGAAAGTGTTGTAGGCGGCATTAGCCGGAAGGTTCGCGGTGCGCGCCACCTCGATGCCATTGACATAGACGGCGGCGCCGTCGTCGTATTTCAAATGGAGGACGAAGTAGGAGAAGCCGGAGGCCTCCGGGATGCTCACCTTGTGCCGATAGTAGGTGGTGGCCGCGCCGTTCTTGGCAATCACGGTGGCTTCGTCTCCCTCGCCAAAACCGAGTTCGGAGGGGCCGGACGCCCAACTGCTGTCGTCGAACGCGGACGCGCGCCAGGCCGTGCCCTGATTGGAGCCGTCGTCGAGGAATTTCCAGAGGGCACCGGTCTGGACAAAGTCCTTCGGAACGGGGAGACCTCCGGAGAAGGGCGCGCTGATCGCGCCGGGACTGATCGCGCCGCCGGGGAGACGCGGATCGCTGCCGTCGAGGGTGTAATAGATCGCAGAGGCACCGGTGGCCATGGTGAAGCCGCCACCGGGCGGGATCGAGCCGCCGTGCGGTGAGAGGACCGGCGCAATGATCGCAGGGTACATGCCGGCTGCGCGGAACTTGGCGAGCTGTTGGTCGGTCCTAGTGGGGAGCTGGTTGCCAAGCAGGTTGTTCTGGTAGGCGAGCCATTGCGCCGGCGTGTGGTTCGCCTGGCCGGAGTGAACTCCCCAGCGGGCCGATTCCGCGATGAAACTGAGCGTGGTCTCGTCGACGCGTCGTTGCAGGCGGGCGACGAGCTTTGGCCCAGTCATGGCGCCGTCATTGAAGAAATGCTTGTGGATGCGGTCGGCGAGGAGGATTTGGAAGTCCGGGTCGCCCTCGTTGCGGAAGCGCGTCATGGCGTTGAGCGGCCCGTTGTGGGTGACGGCGTGGGCGCCGTCCGGCGGGCGCAGGTAGCCGTCCGCGTCTTTGATGAGGAACTTGAAGCCGACGCCGTTCTCGACTGACCCGCCGGCGCGGAACTCGCTCTCCGACTGGCCGGCGGTCCACAGCAGCATGAAGTCGATCAGGTCGGGGATGTCGAGCTTGTCCTTGGTAGAGCGGTAGGGGGTCGGGCCGTTGAGCAGGGACTGGATCTGGTTCCAGTCGGTGAGGTCGCCGTCCTGCAGCGCACCGGTTAGGAATTCTGAACCGGTGTTGTTGGCGTTGATGGTGTCGTATTCCGCCTCTTTGCCGGGCAAATAGTCGGCGAGCATGGCGGCGTTCCAGCGCTCGCGGAGATGATACTGGCCCCGGTATTCCCCGTTGAAGTAGAGGTGAACGAAGCGCCCGTGGGGCGCGATATGCCCCATATCGAGCATCGAGTCATCGGTGAACCGGTTCGAGAGATAGGCGCCGCGGGCGACCATGTCGTGGTTGCCCGCGCGCAAATCCAAACTGTCGAAGTCGGCGGTTGGAGGAATCTCGTAGTCGATGCCGTCGAAAAGAGGGTACGCGAGACGACTCGGTCCATAGGCGGAGCGGAACTGGAGGCGGATGCTACGCTTGGCGAAGTTCGTCACGTAGGAGCCGTAGCGCACGACCCCTGCGTCGACCTGTTTGGCACCCGACCCGAAGTTGAGTAACTCGACCGAGACGGGTATCTCGGTACGGTCGATGTCGTTGCCGACGAAGCTGAGCGCAATGGTGGGAATCGCGTTGAGGGCATCAACCATCCTCGGCCCGTAGACCGGATCCTGAGTGATTACCGTGCGCATGGCGGGTTGCGACACCACATCGGCGGGGAAAATATAGGTGTGGGTATCGACGTTCGTGGACTGGAACCCCAACTTGTAGGCGATGGCGCGGATGACGGTGGTGCGGCTGATATCGAGCGGTCCCGTGTAGACCGAACCTGCGGTCTCGCTCGGCGGCGTGCCATCGGTCGTGTAGCGGATCGTCGCGCCGGGGGTGGCGGAGGTGATGGCGAGGGAGAACGGTGCGGAATAGGTTCCGCGGTCGGTGCTGAATTTCGTGTCGGCGGTGATGCCGTCGTAGCGCATGCCGTTCAACGCGCCCGGCGTCGGTTTCGGGAAAAACCCGTCGACGAGATTCGTCAAATCCTGTCGGGTGGCGGTGAGGCGCGGCGCCATGAGGAAATCCGAACTGCCGGCGGAGTCGTTGAGGCCGTGGATCGCGAGGACGTTGGTGCCCGCGTTGAGGTTGGCGGATGCCAGCGGGTAATCGAAGAACGTGACGGCAAGCGATTCCGGGGTGCGGCTTCCGGTGGCGGCGGAGTTCCACCCCGGACTTGCGGGAGCGCTCTCACGGTGGAATTCCTGGCCATTGAGGTAGGCGACAAAGCCGTCTTCCCATTGCGCGCTGAAGACAAGGTCGCTGATCCCGGCCGGATTCGGAACATTGAACGGAATGCGGATGTAGATGCTGGAGTTCACGGAACGCATCGCAGAGAAGACTTGTTCGTAGCCGGCACCGAGGTACTGGATGTAGTCGCCATTGGAGCCGTCATAACCTATGCCGGTGATACCGGAGGTCCATGAGGAATCATTGAAGGCTGGCTCTGTCCATCCGACGACCGGTGCGCTGGGCACGTGCCACTTCACCGCGGCCCCGGTCTCGACAAGGGTCATCGGGATGGCGGTCTCGAATCCCGCGCCATAGGCAATGTCCGTGATCTGTGCCGGGATGGCGTCGAATTCGCTGGCGATCGTGAGGCCATCGGGCTTCACGAGCGCGAGGTAGCCGCCGGCGGAGGACTGGAGTTTGAAGTTCGTGTGGAGTTGGGCTCCGGGATCCCGGCGGTCCTTGGCGGAAGCGAAGACGACC
>JAHEDC010000542.1 GCA_024641425.1 Verrucomicrobiales bacterium
AGTCGCGGGGAAAACGGGTCGTCACGATGAGCCGCGCGCCACACCGGAGGAGCTTGATCCCGGCCTGGTAGCCGATCTTGACCCGACCACCGGTAAGCAAGGCCACGCGACCACTCAGGTCGGCGAGTTCGCCGCGCTTGCGGTAATTGAACTCCGCGCAGTCCGGACAGAGCTGGTCGTAGAAGGAATGAACCCGGTCGTAATCGGTCTTGCAGATGTAGCAGTTCTGCGGTTCGACGACCTCGCGGAAGTCGTCCGCGGCTTCGCCCTCGATCTCCTGTGGTTCCTCCGTCGCCGGCGCCAGCGCGTTCGGGGTGGTAAAGACAGGCTTCGACCGGAGCACACGGATGCCGGTCTCGTTGAGAACTTCCTCGGCGCGCTCCCGTTTCGCGGCGCGGCGGCGCTTGAGTTTCAGTTTCGTCTGCCGCCGCCGCTCGGCGACATCCGGACAGTAGATTTCCCCCGCCGCCGCCATCAGGCGCGTCCTTTCCGCATGGTCGAGACCATCCATCAGCGTCCGGTCGGCCACGAGAGCGTCGAGTTTCGCGGCGAGATCGCGGAGGCTCGCCAGGAGGGCATCACCATCCTCGCGGGGCGGAAAAGGCGCGGTCTGCGGGGCGTCGGCCTCGTTCATGTTTCGGTCGTGCATGGGGCGGCGAACCTATCGCAGCCTCACCCGTTGTCGAGTGCTGGTTCAGCAAGGCTGGTGGCCCCAGTCGTCCTCTTTCAGCGATTCCTCATAGAGCGCCATCTGTTCCTCCGGCGTCAGCTTCCTTTTTCTCACGGTGCCATCGTCGACCACTTCGGGGCCCTCGGCTTCCGTGGCCTCACGGGTCGGCTTCGGCGGGTCTTGATCAGTACTCATGGAAGAACCCTATCACTTTGAAGCCGAAAAGAAAACCCGGACCACGCTTCCAAACCCGCTCTTCGCCTCGCCCTCCTCCCTCGGCGTTTTCCGGAATAATCACGCTCCCGGTGCTTCCTACCTCGTCAGGCTTCATCGAAATGAAGCGCCAAACCGTTCAAACACCGCAACGAAATCCCAGAACAAAGCCATGAAGAAACTATTCGTATCCCTTGTCACCCTCGCCTTCGCCGTCACCGCCTATGCCGCCGAAGAACCCAAAGCCAAGGAAGTCACCGCCACCGGTGAAGTCCTCTGCGCCCATTGCGACCTCTCGGTGAAAACCTCCTGCCAGAACGCCGTCAAGACGGGTGACGGAGTCGTTTATCTCCTCACCGGAGAGAAGACGAAGAAGTTTTTCGCCAAGCACAAGGACGCCAAGAAAGTGGTCGTCACCGGCACGACGAAGGCCGACGGCGAGAACACCGAAATGGAGGTCACCGCCATCAAGATGGCCAAGAAAGACGACGCCAAGGAGAAAAAGGAAAGCTGATTCCATTTGCTCGCAGGCTCACCAGTCCGACTCCCGGACTGACTCCGCAACGGGCCCGGCGAAAACCGGGCCCGTTCGCTTTTCCGGAGTCTCCTAGCGCGTGAGCTTCGGTGTGAGCCACAATCCCCAGTCGGAACCCGTTCCATCGCCCGCATCCTCGACAAGGAGTTCGAGCTCCTGCAATCCTTCGATTCCGATGTCGTAAGCCTGGAGGTCACCCGGCTTGCATACCGGCGAACGCCATTTCTCCGCGCCATCGGCACGTACGACGAAAACGACCGATCCGTATGCCCCGTCCCCGAGACCACAAGAGCCGGTCAAGGTCTTCCATTTCCCTTCGAGCGCGTAAACATGCCGCGCCGGGGCGTGGGCGTAGATTCCCGATTCGAAAATACGCCCCCCCGCTTCCAGAAGCACCGAGGCTTCGGGCATCCGGTCGTAATAGGGACGATGCCAGCCAACCCGCGCTTCGGTGGGCGCCGCGTCGGCGAGGTATAGAACGTCCGTTCCCTCAATCGCTCCGGGCGAGGCGAGCGGGCGCTTTCCACCCCCTCCCGCCACGAGACGTTTCGCCACCGTTCGCGCGAACGTAGCGTCCTTCGACGCCGTGAGCTCCCTCATCGCCGCGTCGACCGCCGCCCCGTCGTTCGATCCGAGCGCGGCGATCAGAGGAGAAAGCAGGAATTTCAACCGCATCCCCGCCACATCCGGCTTTCCTGACGCCTCCACGGCATAGCGGAATCCCTGCTGCGAGGTCGCGCCGTTGACGTGGCAGGCGACGATCCGCAGTTCGGCCTTCTTCCCGGGGGCCAGCGCCTCACAATCGAAAGTGAAGCGCCCCTCCGCGTCCGGCACCGCCGTGACCGTTGGCGCATCGTAGTCGCCCCCGCCATCAGGATCGAGGTAGCCCACCACCGCATAGACCGGCAACGGTGCGGTCACACGCCCGGAGAACACGAACGCCTTTTCCCCGCCTTCAACGGCGAAATCCGAGAACACGGCGCGGGTCGGGAGGTTCAATCCTTTCACGGAACCCGAGAATTGAGGATGCGAGGCCAGCCGCATCGCGTGGGCCAAGGTCAGGAATGACCCCTTCCCTTCCCCACGCAACTCGTCGCCGTAGCTGCGATTTCCAGAGCCCATGAGAGCAGTGCCAAAGGCTGCCGCCTCGTCTGGACGCTCGCGATTGTGCGGCAGCCCGAGCGCGTGCCCGAGTTCGTGCGCGATTCCGCCGATGAAGATCGAATTGTGTTTCCCGAGCGAAATGCGTCCGTATTGCCCGTCGGAGATGGTCGGCTCCTTCAGTGCCAGATTCGTCGTATCCAGTTCCGGTGAATCGAGCTGCCATGCCGTTCCCCCGCGCGCCGAGCCGCCGGCGTAATACGGGCTATTGTGAGTGAATTTCCCCAGTTCCGGATCCCAGTTCGCCATGTTGCAGAAGATGACGATCGTCTCCCGGTCGGGATCGATTCCCGCCTCGCGCAGCACGGGCACGCATTCCTTCCGGATGGCATTGCCGCTGTCCATTCCGTAGTCGGCGAACGGGCCCGCGCCCTTCACCAGATGCAGGACGACCTTCTTCTCCGCATCGTAGTCGAGCTGGATTGTGGCCGGACCGAAACCGAGGCGCTCCATTTCCTTCGCGTAGAAATCTCGGATGTCCTCCATGATCCGCATGAGCCTCGGCTGCCAGTCCATCGCGGGCCCCCGATCCGAGGGCGTCCAGTAAACGAGGTGCAGCACCCGCTCCGACCGCTGCGGATTCGACGCGTGCCACGGATCGAGAATCGCCCGCGCCGCCTTCACCTGCACCGCGATATCGGGATTCAATTCGGCGTTCGTCGTCGCCGCTCCAAACGAGCAGGCGACCAGCACGGAAGAGAGAAAGGGACGGCTACGATCCATACGGGCATTCGTAGGCCACTGAACGCGATATGCAACCGCGCGTGCCGCTATTCCAAACCCTTCCATAGCCAGCGCAGCGAATCCGGCAGGATCGAACCGCCATGCTTGTGCGTGTGCCCGCCGTCGCCGAAGACGAACCGGTAATCGTATTTCGCGAACGCCAGCGCCTTCGCCATCTCCTGGTTCGAAAGCGGCCAGTTGCCGTGCTCGTTATCAAGGTCGTTCGACCCGTCCTGGAGGAAAACCCGTAGCGGTTTCCTCTCCGTCTTGCGGATCAGCGCCGGATAAACATAGCCGCCGCGAATATTCGTGAAACTCCCGATATGACTCATCACCTTGCGGAAGGCATCCGGCCGTTCCCACGCCGCCGTGAAGGCACAGATCCCTCCCGAACTCACGCCGCACACCGCTCGCCGCTCCGGATCGTCGGTCAGTTTGTAGCGCTTCCCAACCTCGGGGAGGATTTCCTCCAGCAGAAAGCGCGCGTACTGGTCGCCCAGCGAATCGTATTCGAAACTCCGGTTGTTCGCGCTCCAGCGGTTTTCGGGAATCTCGCCGCCACGGTGGCCCGGATTGATGAAAATGCCGATCGTCACCGGCATCTCCCCCGCCGCGATGAGATTGTCGAAGACAATGGGCACGCGGTATTCCCCGTCCGGCTTCACATACTGGTGCCCGTCCTGGAATACCATCACGCAGGCCGGCTTCGACCCGTCATACTGCGCCGGCACATAGACCGAATATTCGCGAATCGTGTCCGGAAAAAGGGTGCTCTTCCAACGCACCGGTCCCTCCACCTTCCCTTGCGGCACCCCGTCCTTCCGCTGCGAGTCCGGTCCGAGCGCATAGTCGTCCGCGGCCCGAACAGGAGACAGAAGGGCAAAAAGCGTCGACATGATCGGAAGCATTCT
>JAHEDC010000085.1 GCA_024641425.1 Verrucomicrobiales bacterium
CCGCCGACGGTCTCTTCGTCGCCACCCTCTTCCACGACATCCGCCAGCGCCCGAACTGGTCGATGCCCCGCGCCGAGCGCAACATGGACGTCTCCGCTCTCTCGCTCCACGACGAGAACTTCTGGCCGAGCATCACCCAGACCGCCGACGGGCGTGTCTTCCTCGTCAACGGCAGCCGCACCAGCCTCGTCCGCGTCGACGGCCTCGATTCCATCCGCCGCTTCCCCGAGAAATCTCTGCCCCTCGGCGAAACCGAACTCAAGGCCGCGCAGTCCTGGTTCAACGAAAGCGCGAAGGATCACTCCCTCCGCGAACCCCTCGACATTGCCGTCACCGACACCGCGCCGACCCTCGACGGCGACCTCTCCGACTGGCCCTCCGACACCCGCTGGGCCACGATTGACCGGCGAGGCACCCGCGCGAACTTCAATAGCAACTCGAAACCCTACGAGGTCAGCGCCAGCCTCCGAATCTCCGGTGGCGTTCTCTTCGCCGCCTTCCGCAGCAATGAAAAGGATCTCCTCCGCAACAGCGGCGAGGACGCAACTTCCCTCTTCAAGACCGGCGGCTGCCTCGACCTCATGCTCGGCACGGACGCCGAGGCCGATAGCGCACGAAAGTCCCCCGTCGCGGGTGACCTCCGACTTCTTGTAACTCGGGTCGATGAAAATGCCCGGGCCATCCTTTACCGCGCAAAGGTGCCCGGCACCGCGAACCCCGTGACCTTCAGCAGCCCCTGGCGCAGCATCACCCTCGACACCGTGGCGGACGTCAGCGACAAGGTAACTCTGGCCACCGATAACAACGGGAACTTCGAGTTCTCCGTTCCCCTGGAGTTACTCCAATGGAAGCCTCAACCCGGCACCTCCTACCAGGGCGACCTCGGCATCCTCCGCGGCAACGGCTTCCAAACCCTCCAGCGCGTCTACTGGGCCAACAAGGCTACCGCCATCACCAGCGACGTCCCCAGCGAAGCCGAACTTACCCCCGACAAATGGGGCATTTTCCACCTCGCGCCCTGAATGCGCGCCCTTAGCGCCCTTTCCGGTGAATCCCCTCCCCCACCGGCAATCGCAGAATCGCCACCGCCCCGTTTTTTTCCACCCTGTTCCGCAACTCCGCCGTCCCGCCATGAAGCTCGGCCGCTTCCCTGACGAAACACAAACCAAGTCCCGAGCTTTTCTTGCCGGTGTCGGGATGCTGGAGCGAGTAAAAGCGCTCGAAGACCCTTTCCAACGCATACTCCGGAATACCCGGCCCTTCATCGATCACCCGTAATTCGACCAGCGGTTGGCGCATCCCCTCGCTGAAATCCTCGGCCCATTGGATCCTGATCGTTCCGCCCGCCGGCGAGAATTCGACCGCGTTCTGCACGAGGTTCGCCACCGCCATTTCCAAAAGAAAGCGCTCCCCGAACACCACCGCATTCTCACCCGGAACCGTCTCAAGGGTGAGGCGCTTCGCCGCCAGGGCCGAGCCGAGATTCCCGCAGACCTCGTCGATGAGAACGCGCAGATCCACCGGATCGCGGCGCGCCAACGTCTTCCTCCCTTCAATGGCTGAAAGCGATAGGAGGCGCTCGATAATATTCTGCAGGCGACGCGTCTCGCTCTCGATATTCCCGAGAAACCGCTGCCTCCGTTCCACCGGCATTTCCGGATCGGCCGCGATCAATTCGACCGCGCCCCGGATGCCGGCAACCGGGCTCTTCATCTCATGGGTCAGCGTCTGCACGTAGGTTTCCGCGTAACGCCGTCCCTCCAGGGCATCGCGCATATCCTCGAACGCGCCGCCGAGCGCGGCCACATCCGACCGCCCCAGTTTTGGGGGAACGACCCGCTCGCCGCGCCCGACCGCCCGCACGTAATCGGTGAGCCGCTTGATCGGGCGGGAGAGCCAGCGCACCGCGAGAAAAGCCGCGATGAGAATCGCCGCGAGGACAAGCAGCCCAATCCATTTGATCTGGGCCCGCGCCTCGTCGGCGAAGACAAAGGTGCTCGCCTGTGGCTTCATTACCGTCAGGACACCCGCGATCTTTCCGTTCCGATAAATCGGTGCCGCCACGTGCATCACCGATGTTCGGTCATCATTCGGATCGAGCCGCGACGATCGTGCCCCGTAGTCGCCACGCAGGGTGCGCAGGACATCGTTGTATGCCGAAAAATCCCGCCCTTCGGCCGCACCATCCCGGGAATCGTAGACCACGATTCCCGACGCGTCGGTCACATACACGTCCGTCCCCACCGATGTCTTGGTAAGGTTATAGATCCTCGCCGAAAACTCGCGACGCAGGGCGCTGCGGAAGGCCTCGCGCACGGGCTCGAGATTCCACTCACGCCCCAGCTCACCAAGCTGCTGCTCGACCATCGCCGCAAGCATGTTCGCGGTGTCCACCATCGATTCCTCGGAGGCCTCGAGATACTGCCTCTCCACCCGTTCGGCCAACTTATCGAGCAGGAGCCAGAAGCCCCCAACCGCGACAAGAAAGAAGGCAAGAAAGATGCGGCTTGTGATGCTCACCAGTTTTCCTTCAGCGAGTACCCCATCCCGCGATGCGTCTCGATCGCCTCCACGCTGTCTTTCACCGCCTTCATCTTCGCCCGCACGCTTTTCACATGCGCGTCCACCGTGCGTTCCATCGCGGCTTCCGGTTCCTCCCAGGCGATGTCCATGAGCTGCGAGCGCGAATAGACCCGTCCCGGGTGCTTGCAGAAGACACGCAAGAGCCGAAACTCGGTGGAGGAAAGGGCGAGCACGTTTCCGAAATACGTGATCTGAATCCGTTCGTCATCGACGCGGAAGGGAAATCCAGAGACGACCGGCGGGGATTCGGAAGCGGCCTCGCCATTTCCGCCATTGCCCCCACAGCGCCGCAGGACCGCCTTCACCCGGGCCGACAACTCCCGCGGGCTGAAGGGTTTCGTCACATAATCGTCGGCCCCGATCTCCAGGCCAACAATCCGGTCTACCTCGCCGTCGCGGGCCGTGAGGAAAATGACCGGCACCTCCCAACACGCGCGGATCCGCTTGCACAGTTCGAAACCGTTCGTATCCGGCAAGCCCACGTCGAGCACCACGAGCGCGAAATCGCCTTCCTCGATCGCCGCCAACGCGGCATCGCCGGTCGTGCAGCCGGTCGGCTCGAAGCCGTCCATTTCAAGGGCATACAGTGTGTTATCGAGAATCGACGGTTCATCGTCGACGACAAGGATTTTCGCTTTCATGGATTCCATGCATCCTACGCGCGTGCCCCCGGGAACGCACGCCGGGATTTCAAAGGAAAGGTTCATTCCCCCATCCTCCCTTACCGACGTGAATTCTCCGTGAAGGGCCCATGAAAAGTGGATGAAATCTCGACGTTCCAGTTCAACTTTCCCTGCCATGGCAACCCAGGACGATTGGTACAACTCCCCGCTCTATTACGACATTATCTTCGACGGCGACACCGCCCGCGAGGCGGATTTCATCGAGGCCATGCTCGAACGCCATGGCCCTCCCCCCGCGCGCGGAAGGAGACGCCGCATCCTCGAACCCGCCTGCGGCAGCGGTCGCGTCATGGCCGAACTCGCCGCCCGCGGCCACCACGTCGATGGTTTCGACCTCAATCCCCACATGCTCGGTTTCGCTCGCAGGCGTCTCCGCGAAGCCGGCTATCGCGCCCGCTTCGCTTTGGAAGCCATGCAATCCTTCGCGATTCGACCCGACTGCTATGACCTCGCCCATTGCCTCGTCAGCACTTTCAAGTATCTCCTCACCGAAGATGACGCCCGCTCCCATCTTGAGCGCGTCGCCGCCAGCCTGCGACCTGGAGGCCTCTATCTCCTCGGCCTCCACCTCACCGCCGATTATTCCCGCCCCTCCTGCCAGCACGAGCGATGGGTCGCCGACCGCGACGGCATCCGCGTGGTCTGTAACACACGCACCTGGCCCCCCGACCGGAAATCGCGCCTCGAAGCCCTCCGCAACCGCCTCACTATCCACGATTCCACCCGATCCCGCGCCCACACTCTCGAAACCCACTGGCAATTCCGCACCTACAACAGCGGGCAGCTCAAGCGCCTCCTCCGCAAAGTCCCCGTCCTCGAATGCGTCGCCGCCCACGATTTCTGGTACGCGGCCGACGCCCCGCGCTCCTTCGACGATTCGCGCGAAGACATCCTCCTCATCCTCCGCCGGAAATCAGCAATGCCCGGAAATCCCTAATTCCCCGAGTAACTCTTGATTTGTTGTTCGAGGAGAGCGTTTTCCCGCTCGTATTCCGCGATCATCTTCTTCTTCGCTTCAATGTTCGCGGTGGCATTGATGATCGAGGGCCCCTCGAGTTCGCCCTCTATTTCACGAATGCGGCGCTTGTTATCCTCCAGCGCCTTCTTCCGCGAGGCCACATAGGGCGGATCCGGCTTGGGTCCGGAACCCACCGGCATCGCCCCCACACGGCGGCGATCCTGTTTGGAGAGCTTCACGAGCGGGTAACTGACTTCCTTGTCCTTCCCGTCGGGAAGGAAGACCACGTCCGTGTCCGTGCGCCCGAGGATCGTCACCTTGATGACAGTGCCCTCGCTGTTCGTCAGCTCCGTTTCAAGCGGGTAGCTTGATGCCAATGCCGCATTCTTGCGGGCAGCAACTTCACGCGGGCGTCCTGTTTCCTCGGGAGGTTCCGAGGGGGAACAACCCGCCATCGCCGCGAGGGCGATCAGGGAGGCGAATGCCGCGACGAGCGGTGGCAAGGGAGCCGGAGATTTCATGGGGAGCAGTGGGGGCGGTGAGGAGAGGAAATACCACCACAGGAAGGCGGCACCTTAAACCTCTGAAAGATAACGCCTGCCGCCCCCCTGCGTCAAGGCAGAGCTCAGGATCCCTTCACCGTCGAGGGCCCTGGTGTTTTTTCCATGGGAATTCACGTGATTCCTGCTAGGCTTGCTCAGCCTGCCCCTTTCAGATTACCGCCCCCTTTCATTTCACCGCCCATGAGCGAATCCCATTCCAACGACGTCCGCGTGGAACCCGCGACGGTCGATGACTTGCCGCTGCTCGTGCAGTTGCTGGTGGAGTTGTTCGAGGAAGAGGAGGATTTCAACCCGGATCCCGCCCGACACGAAATCGGCCTGCGCATGATCCTTGAGAATCCGAAAGGCGGGCGCATCCTTGTCATCAGGAACGACCACTCCCTCATCGGCATGGTCAACCTCCTTTTCACCATCAGCACCGCCGTCGGTGGGATGGTGCTTCTGATGGAGGATTTCATTATTCATCCCGCCCATCGCGGACAAGGCTACGGCAGCCGTCTGGTTTCAGAGGTCGAGAATTTCGCGCGTCAGAAGGGCTTCAAGCGCATCACCCTGCTCACCGACAAAATCAGTGCGGAATCCCAGCGATTTTTCCAACGACACGGCTACGCCTTCTCCAACATGATTCCGATGCGACTCCTCTTGGAGTAGCGTTCGCCGTTCCCGCCTCATATTTCCGAGCACGCCGCTTGCGGCACGAACGGGATTCGGGCATCGTTAAGACGCGAAGGTTCGAAATTAATCCTCCATTTTCCGCGAAAACCACCCGATGTCTCCATCCTCGCAGTCGCCCCCGCAGATTGTCGTCCAGTCCGAGAAACACTTTTCGGCCCGTCAGCACATCGGCGCCCGGCTTCGCCAGGAAGACTACTATGCCTTCGCCCGTGTTCCAGGCCCGGAAGGAGCGGATTCCGCGCTCCTTTCCCTCGTCGCCGACGGCATGGGCGGACACGAAGCAGGCGGATTCGCGAGCCGGCTCGCCTCGAACGCCTTCGTCGATGCCTTCCTTCGAAGCGACGATCACCCACCCTCAGAGCGTCTTGAGACCGCCCTTTTCGGAGCCAACGATGCTGTCTTGAATGGGACGCGTGCCGCCCGACAACGCGTTGGATGCATGGGGACGACGCTCGTGGCAACACTCCTCACGTCGACCGGACTCTTTTGGGTGAGTGTCGGGGACTCGCCAGCCTACCTCTTCCGCGACGGACAACTGCGGCGCCTCAATGCGGACCACAGTTTCCGCCCTCTCATCGAAGAACAGATCGAGCGCGGCCTCATCACGCGGGAGCAAGCCCGCGAGCATCCGAATCGCAACACGCTGCGTTCCGCCGTTACCGGTTACCCGATCGACCTGATTGATCTTTCCCCGAAGGCGATGCCCCTCCGTGAGGACGACCTCGTGATTTGTGCCTCCGATGGACTCTTTTCCCTGAGCATCGCCGGTATCAGCAACGAGATCCAAGGTCTCCGCGACCGTACTGCCAGCGAGATTGCCGAGGGCCTTGTCGAAGCTGTTCTTTCCGCCAAGGCCGAATACCAGGACAATATCACCGTTTCCGTGGTCTGCGCCCGACCCTGGATGCAGGCCGCTCCGAACGCAGCCACGTCGGCCTGAAATTCCGTGAATCACGGGTGGAGGGTGCACGGTCAGTGCTTCCGTCGCTCGAATCTTCCCCCGATCCATTCCACCGCCGCGTCGACGACCTCCTCCGCGCGCCAGCACTCGTGGAGATGGCCTGGAAATTCCCGATAGCTCTTGCCCTCCAGCTCAAGGGTCTCAAACCAGGCCCGCGTCTGCGCCGGTGAACAGACGGGATCCGCACCGCCCTGGGTAACGAGCAACTCCAGCGAATCCTTGAAGCGGCGCGCGGACTTCCTGACCTCACGGGCGGTCTCCAGGAGCGTCACGCCGAGCCGGAGCGAAATACGGCTATGGCAGAACTTCCGCGCTTCCGCGACGAACTCGCGATCACTGGTCTCAAAACACATCGAGGATTTTATCCCGTTGTGCACGGTCCACCGGGGAAAGAGCACTTCCAAACCCCTGGCGAACCCAATGTAGGCACGGCTTCGTTTTCCCGCAGGATCAAGGGGCGGCGCATTCACCCATGCGAAGCCGAAGTCATCGGGGAAGCGCCGAAGATAATCCAAGGCGAGCAACGCTCCCATCGAATGGGCGACCAGACCAACGACCGGCGCACGCCCGGCTTCCTGCAGGCGCGCCCGCACATTCGTGACCGTTTCATGAACGAGAGTATGAACGACTTCCAGAGAATCGATATGTCCCCGTTTTCCGGGCGAGATCCCGTGTCCCGGCCAGTCCACCCCGACACAGACCATCCCCCGCTCGGTGAGTCGCCGCATTACCTGACCGTAGCGGGCGGTATGCTCGCCGATCCCGTGGAGGAGCACCACTCCGCCCCGAACGCATCCTTCCACCGGAGAGAATTCCCTCCTCGCGATTTCCATCCCGACTCGCGACCGGTAATGCACTACCTTCTCAATCATGCGTGTCCATCAAAATGGTGCGCGGTACAGGATTTGAACCTGTGACCCCCACCGTGTCAAGGTGATGCTCTACCCCTGAGCTAACCGCGCACATGGACCGTCCCGGGTTGAGCCCGTTACGGAGGGACGAATGTATACTCCATGGGGGCCCTCCTCCGCAAGCGCTTTTCTCATTCCTCGACCCGTTTCGCCCATCGATAAAAAAGCCCCCGCTCCGTGGCAAGCTACGGAACGGGGGCGAAAGCGATCCGGTCGCCAGCGATTACTCTCCGAGCAGTTTGCCAAGTTCCGCTTCAAGCGCGGGTCCCCGTAAGTTGGTTGCCGCGATTTTCCCGTCCTTGCCGACAAGGAAAGTAGCCGGAATCCCTTGGATGCCATACTTCTGCACCAGATCGGTCTCCCACCCTTTTCCGTCGAAACACTGCGGCCAAGGCATTTCCTTATCCTTGATGAAGTTCTCCAGTTTCTCTTTGTCACCTGCCTTGTCGAGGGAGATGGCGACAATCTCGAAGCCTTTTTCATGGTAGGCTTTATAGGCTTTCTGCACATTCGGTAACTCCCCGATACAAGGCCCGCACCAGGTCGCCCAGAAGTCCACGAGCACGACCTTCCCCTTCATGTCCGCGAGATCGACCTTGTCGCCCTGGAGACTTGTAAAGGCGATCTCCAGCGTGTCACCAACGCCAGGCTGGTTAAGCTGGCCCAGAAAGCGGTCGAGATAATTCGCCACCTTGTCCGCTTCCGGATGGCCGCCGACATCCATCTTCACGCTCGCGATAAAGTCCTTCGCCTTGTCCTTCTCGCCCGCTTCGACATAGGCCTGGAACAACCGCTGCACGGTCGGGATGGCCTCGCCCAGCTCCATTTCCTTGCCCTTCGGCATCAGGTCGTACTTCCGCTGGAGCAACTCGGGAACCTTGGCTTTCTGCCCCAACTGGTCGTAGGCTTCGACGAGGAAATCGAGCGCCGCACCGTTGTCGGAGGCGTCCGGATTGGCCTTGAGATACGCCTCAAGGGCCGCCGCTTTCTCGCCTTCGAACTTGTTCACAATGTCCTCCACCGAATCGCCGAAGGCAATGGTGGCAGGAAGGAGCACGGCCGCGAGGACCGCCATGGATGGAATTTTCATGATGGAATACTTGTTAGTTTCGGGTTTGTTTTTCTCTTCTGGAAAGGATTTCCGGCTGGAATACGAGACAGGAGGCTAACGACGACCCGCGTATTCCGCAACTTGCTCGGGAAAATGCCGCATCAGGCTCTCCACCACGTGCGGAGCGGCCATTCCAAGGCCGCACGCGCTCGTCGCCTTCATTACAGCGCCAATGTCCTCGACCTCGATTGTCCACTGCGGAAGGTCCAATTCTCCGGATCCTCCCTTCAGACGCTCCGTCAAACGCTGCGTGCCAATCCGGCAGGGAAAGCACTTGCCGCAACTCTCGTGCGCGAAAAAGGCCATGGCATCGTGGGCGGCACTCACCATCTTCCGGCTATCGTCGAAGACCATGATCCCTCCCGCTCCGAGGAACGAGTGGTGGCTCCGGATGCTCGGCTCGTCAAGCGTTGCCTGCAAGGCCTCACCGCCGAGGAATCCGCCCGAGAGGCCGGCCATGGTCACCGCCTGGATCGTGCGCCCTTCCAGTGGGCCGCCCGCCCATTCGTTCAACAGGGTCTGAAGCGGCAAGCCAAAAGGAACCTCGTAGTTTCCCGGACGCCTGACGTCCCCCGAAAGACTGATCAATTTGGTCCCCGCGTGGCCGTTCAGCCCGAGTCCGCGATACCATTCCGCTCCCTTTTCCATGATATGCGGAACGGAAGCGAGGGTTTCGACGTTGTTAACCACCGTCGGCTTGTCGTTGAAGCCGTGCGTCACCGGAAACGGCGGCTTATTGCGGGGAAACGGATGCTTTCCCTCAAGTGAATTCAAGAGCGAACCCTCTTCTCCACAAATATAAGCCCCCGCTCCCCGGCGGACGAGCAGATGGAAAGGGCACCCGCCGCCCAAGGCGTCGTCCCCCAGAATTCCAGCCGCAGCGGCCTCGTCGATGGCTCGCTGGAGAATACCCTGCGTCTCCGGATACTCGTAGCGCAGGTAAATAATCCCGAGCGGCGCTCCGGTAGCGAAGGCCGCGAAGAGCATCCCCTCGATCACGGCATGCGGATCGTAGTCCATGATCGCCCGGTCCTTGAAACACCCCGGCTCACCCTCGTCCGCGTTGCAGATGATTGCCTTCGGCCCGCCTTTCGCGTCGGCCACCGCCTTCCACTTCACGCCCGTCGGAAAGCCCGCCCCTCCTCGGCCCGCCAGTTTGCTCTCGGTGATCGCGGTCACGACCTCCTCCGGCGTCGACTCGCGGATCGCCCGCTCCAGCGCCGCGTAGCCGCCGGTGCGACGGTATCCAGCCAAAGTCGCCCGACCGGGTTCGCGGATGCTCGCGAAGACGCATTCCTCGATCCCGCCCGGATTCGAGGGCGGCAGCGGCGTCGGCGTATGAACAAGGGTATCCGCCGTGAGGCCCGTGAAAACCTGGTCTCCCTTGAGCACGGGGATCATGCTGTCGCAGCGCCCGGCGCAGGGCATTGCGGTCGCGCCTTCCGAAGCCAGCGACTCGAGGAGCTCCTTCGCGCCATGCAGGCAGCAGACATTGCCCGTGCATACCCTTGGCGCTGCCTTCCCCGGAAGTTCGCGGGAGAAATGATGGTAGAACGTCACCGTCCCCCAAAGTTCCGCGATTGGAATGCGCAGGGCTGCGGAAACCGCCCGCATCACACTTTCACTTAAAGAGCCGTCGCGGTCGTGGAAGGCGTGGAGCAAGGGAAGGAGCGGCGCGGGTTCGCCCTTCCAGACGTCGATGAGTTCCTGGTCGGAATCGGAGATTTCAGGCATGTCAGAGTTCCCACCGTCACGGTTTCCATCCCATCCGTCAAGGGCAGGAATTGCCTCCCCCAATTAACCAATAACAAATAACCAATCACCCGCGCGAAGCGCCTAATACTTCTTGATCTGCGCCTTCTTGATCAGGTGGTCGACCCATTTCTTGACCGCCGCCTCGCGCAATTCCGCGAGGGCCGCGTTCTGCATCGCCTCCTTCACCTTCGGATCATCGAGGGTCGGAGGCGGGCCCTTGACCCGTTTATCCGCCTTCAGGATCAGGAAACTCGAGACCGGCTTCCCCTCGCCGCCGGAGAGCGGCAGGAGCTCGCTGATTTCTCCCGTGTCGAGGGAAAAGGCCACAGGAATCAGACTTTTATTGAATTCCTTGTCATCGACCGATATCACTCCCCGGTAGCCTCCTTCGGAGGCCTTCGGATCATCGGAGTATTTCTTCGCCATCTCGGCGAAGTCCGCTCCCGCCTTGAGCTTGGCGTGGATTTCCCGGGCCAGCTTCTCCTTCTGCCCGGGGGTAGATCCAATGACAGGGAGACCATCCTCAGAGCTACCCGGAAGGTCATTCGCGATCGTGATCATGCGCACCTCCACTGTCCCCGGCGAGCGCATGGCATCCTTGTTCTTCTCATACGCCCTCTCGACGTCCTCCGGTGTCGCATAGACGATATCGCGTCCCTGCTGGGCCCGCATCACCTGCAGCGAGATCATCTTCTTCCGCAAATCCTCGAATTTCGAAAGGGTCATGCCGGTTTTCTTGAGTTCGGATATCAACTTGTCCCGATCCCCGTCAAAGCGTTCGCGGATGATCTTCTTGATGTCCTCCTCGATCATGCTCGGCTTCACGGTTCCTCCCAGCTTGTTGAATTCATAGAGCACGAGTTCCCGCTCGATCAATTGGTCCAGCGCCTTCGTCCGCGCTTCGGCAAGCTGCTTCTCCAGATCAGCGCCCGGCCGAACCGTAAGCCGGATCATTTGTTCCGTCGCCTGGCGCGCTTCTTGAAGCTCGGAGGTCGTAATCACCTTGCCATTCACGACGGCCGCGATGCTGTTCAACTCTTGTCGGGCCGCTGCGGGAAGCATGGCAGTCAAGAGGGCTAGGACGAGCGCGCCGGTGGCACGGGAGACGGAAAAGGCGGGTTTCATCAGGGCGGGTTTGGGTATTCGTCTTGGGACGCTTTTCGGCGGACTTTGTTCAATTCCTGCGGAAGGCACGCAGTCCGGACTTCCAGACTATTCGCGTTGCTAGAACTTCTTCACCATTTCCACCGCCCGCTGCAACCTTTTTTCCGGAGAATCGCCACCCAATCTCGGAAACTTGCCCCCGATGAGCACATAATCGCCGTTCCGCACCAGCATCAGCCGGTCGCCCTTGATCTCGACGATGCTTACCCGCACCGCCGCCGCCGCCAACCGCAGCTCCGCGCAACGCAGCAGATTGTCGACCGGATCGGGAAAACGCCCGAAGCGGTCGCGCCAACTCGCGACCAACGCCTTCAACTCCTTCTGGGTCGAAAGCTCGGCCAGCATCCGGTACGAGGAAATCCGCAGCCTCGGCTCCGGCATGTAGCCGGACGGAATGTAGGCCGGCAGCTTTCCCTCGGGACTCTTCAGGTAAAGCGCCTCGTTGGAGCAGAGGAAATCGAGATCGAGCGCGACCTCGATCCGTTTTCCCGCCGCCTCCCCGCGCATCGTGGCGACCGATTGCTTGAGCAGCTTGCAATAGAGCTCGAAGCCGACCGCGACGATGTGCCCGCTCTGCTGGGTGCCGAGCAGGTTTCCCGCCCCCCGGATCTCCAGGTCGCGCATGGCGATCTTGAAGCCGGCCCCGAGCGACGAGTATTGCTTGATCGCATTGATCCGCTTCCGTGCGTCGCCCACCGTCATCATCCCAGGAGGCAGCATGAGGAACGCATAAGCCTTGTGCTGGGCCCGCCCCACCCGTCCGCGGAGCTGATAGAGATCGGCCAGGCCGAAGCGGTCCGCACGGTCGATGATGATCGTGTTCGCGTTCGGAATATCGATCCCGCTTTCGATGATCGTCGTGCAGACGAAAACATCGACCTCGCCCTGGATAAAGCGGTGCATGACCTGCTCCAGCATCCCCTCCTCCATCTGCCCGTGCCCGACCGCGACTCGCGCGTCAGGGCACAATTCGTGGATCGTCGCCGCCATGTTGTCGATCGAGTCGACCCGGTTGTGGAGGAAGAAGACCTGCCCGCCGCGCCGCAGTTCGCGGTCGATCGCGCCCTTGATGACCCGCTCGTCGTACATCCCGACCGTCGTCTCGACGGGATAGCGGTTCGGCGGCGGGGTGTCGATGGTCGACATGTCCTTCACCCCCATCAGCGAAAGATAAAGCGTCCGCGGAATCGGCGTCGCCGAGAGCGTGAGCACGTCAACGAGGCGGAACATTTCCTTGAAGCGTTCCTTGTGCTTCACCCCGAAGCGCTGCTCCTCGTCGATCACAACCAGCCCGACGTCCTTGAAGCGGATGTCCTTCGAGATCAGCCGATGCGTTCCCACCACGATGTCGACCCCGCCCTCCGCTAGCCGCTCGATGACCTCCTTCTGTTCCTTCGGCGAACGGAAGCGGCTGAGCAATTCGACCGTCACCGGATAGTCCGACATCCGCTCGCGGAACGTCTGGTAATGCTGCTGCGCCAAGACTGTCGTCGGCGTCAACACCGCGACCTGCCGACCGCCCATCACCGCCTTGAAGCAGGCCCGGATCGCGATCTCGGTCTTGCCGAATCCCACGTCGCCGCAGATCAGGCGGTCCATCGGCGTGTCGGATTCCATGTCGACCTTCGTGTCATGGATCGCCACCAACTGATCCGGCGTCTCGGTGTAAAGGAACGAGCCCTCGAATTCCTTCTGCCACTTGTTGTCCGGCGGATGGGCCGAGGCCTTGAACGTCTCCCGCTCCGCCGCCACCTTCAGCAATTGCGCCGCGTAATCCTGGATCGCCTTCTCCGCCGCCGCCTTCGTCTTCGCCCAGCGCCCGCTCCCGAGCTTGTTCAAGGGCGGCGCTTTCTTCCCCGCGCCGACATAACGCGAGACCAGATGCGCCTGCTCCAGCGGCACATACAATTTCGCCCCCTCCGCGAAACGCAGCACGAGCACCTCCTCCTTCCGCTCCCCGTCCTCCATTTCCAGCAAGCCCTCGAAGCGCGCGATTCCGTAGTCGAGGTGCACCACAACATCCTCCTCGTTCAGCTCCCGGAAATCATCCTGTGCCCGCCGCGCCTGGCTCCGCTTCTCGCGATTGAAAAGCCGCCGCGCCTTCACCTGCTGGTAACGTCCGAAAAGTTCCGCGTCCGAGAGCACCGCGATCTCGGCCGACGGAATCGTGAAGCCATGATCGAGCGCCCCGACCAGACACGTCACCTTCGGGCGTCGCGCTGAGCCTTCCTCGCCGATCAGCTCCGAGAAGCGCTCGATCTCGGCCTCGTTGTTGAAGAACATCCGCACCTCCCAACCCGACGCGTCCCAGGCATGCAATTGCTTGATGAAGGTGTCGCGCTTCGCCTGCTGGAGGATGAAATCCCCCGCCTCGAAACTCCCCAGCGGACTCTCGTGGCAGGCCGTTGAGAAATCCTCCAAGCCATCGATCTCCCGAGCCCCCGCGAGAATTCGCGCCTCCGGCATCCGCTGAAATTCCGGCGCGTCCCCCTCCCCTTCGATGGAAATCACCACGTCCGATTTGCCCACGTAATCCGCCATCTTGCAGAACTTTTCCTCCGCCTCCCCAAACATGATCTTCGCGCTCGGCACCTTCCGCACCGAAGCCTGGCTATTGATGTCGAACTCCCGCATTGACTCGATCTCCTCATCGAAAAGCTCCATCCGCACCGGCAGCGGGCTTTGCAGCGAGAACACATCGACGATCCCGCCCCGCAGCGCGAACTGCCCCCGCTCGATCACCTGCACCACGCGCTCGTAGCCCGCCTCCTCCAACCGCTCCGCGAAGGCCTCCGTGTCTAGGCGATCCCCCGTTTTCACAACAAACTCCCGCTCCCGCAACCCCGCCGGCGACGGCACGTCCTCGTCCAGACTCGCCCGCACCAGCACCAGCACCATCGGCGCGCCCGCCTTCTCGTTCAGCTCGTGCAGGACGCCCAGCCTCTCGGCGAGCAGATCCGGATCCGGCAGGACATCGCCGAAGCCGATCACCTCCAGTTGGGGGAAAAAGCGCAACGGTTCCCGGTGCCACCAGATCGCCAGCTCGTTCAGCACCCGCTCCTGCGTCCGCAGGTCATCGCAGAGAATCCAGGCCCGCCCCGCCTTCCCCAGCCCCTTCTCCAGAACCAGCCCCGCGAGAAAACCCTGCGCCGCCGCCGTCACATGATCGAACACGACCGGCGCCCCCTTCCCGCGTCCCAATGCCGAAAGCCGCCCCGAAAAGGCGGCCGACTTCCCCGCCTTCGCGAGCAATTGGGTGGGATCGTACATCGCAAATGCCGCACTGGGCGCGGCCCCGCATTTTACCCGCGAATCCGCCCCCGTCCAACGCCACCTCCCAACGGGACAAAAGGAAAACGGACCTTCTTGCCCGTTCGCTCGCGACCGCGCCCAGCCGAATCCGCCGCAAGGCGAGATGCCTTCACTCCCTTACCGCGAGCACTTCGAAGAGCTCGATCCGCCCCAGGCCCTTGACGGAATGGAAGCCGAGGGAGTTGCCAGCGCAGCGGGAGGCGATGGTGGCCCAGACCCCGGCAGCGACACAGAGCCCACCAGGACTTGCGGCCGCCTCCATGCGGGCGGCCGTGTTGACCGTATCGCCCCAGATGTCGTACTGGTATTTCTGCCGCCCGACGATTCCTGCGACAACAGGCCCGGCGTGGACGCCGACACGGAGCTGCCAGGCGGAGGGAAGTTTTTCGGCCGCGCGGAGCATGGCGAGGCCGCAGCGGACGCAGTCAAGGGTGGGGTTGTCAGCATGATGGATAAGATTCGCCGCCGCGAGATAGGCGTCGCCGATGGTCTTGATCTTCTCCATGCCGTGCGCGGCCGTAAGGATTTCCAACTCCTTGACGAGGGCCTGGAGGTCGCGGTGGATCGTTTCGGGATCCCGTTTCTCACAGTAACTGGTGAATCCGACGATGTCGGCGAAAAGAACGGCGACGTTCTCGATCCGACGCGGCTTCACATCGCCCGTTTCCTTCAATTCCGCGGCGACGTTGGGGGGAAGGATGACGTGGAGAAGATCGTCGGAACGTTCCTTCTCGCGCTGGATGGTGCGGAGGTAGGCGGTTTCCCGGTCGCGGAGGCGCTTCTTCTCCAGACTGGAATCGAGGCGGGCCTGGAGAAGGGAAGGATCGAAGGGCTTGGGAAGATAGTCCTCGGCCCCGATCTCGATGCAGCGCGCGATCTTGTCCGAATCGTCGGAAGCGGAGAGGACGATGACCGGGAGCGCGGCAGGCGGCGGATTGGCCTGAAGATGCTCGAGCACCTCGTACCCGTTCATCACGGGCATGAAGATGTCGAGCAGGAGGAGGTCGTAGGAACCGGTGCGGATCATCTCAACGACTTCGCGGCCGTTGGTCGCGGTGGCCACGGTGTGGCCGAGCCTCCGCAGGCGGCGGGCCAGCATCTCGCGGTTGGCCGCGTCGTCGTCGGCGAGCAGGATGTTGCCCGTTCCGATCGCCCGCCGTCCCATCTGGTCGGCGGGTGCCTCCCGGTGCAGAAGCTTGACCGCATGGTCGGGATCCAGCCGCTCGCTCTCGGCCACGGGAAAGCCGGTAGCCCCG
>JAHEDC010000086.1 GCA_024641425.1 Verrucomicrobiales bacterium
CGCTCGCCGTTCCCGGAGCAGCGCCACCACCCCCACCAGCGCGAGCATGCCCAGTGGCTCGTCTGATCCATCCGTCATCCTGAGGGAATACCACTGCCACACCGGCCAGAAAAAAAGCACCACCCCTCCCAGCAAAACCCCACGGAGATTCCGCACCCTGGGAAACATCCAAACCTTCGAATACGCGGGATTCAAACTGTGCATACGGTTCCTCCGTCGAACTGCCTCCAACGAATGTGAGCGTTCTTCCCGCCTCAGCGGCACCCTCCTGTCCCGCCCGATTTCCTCTGCCGCGCGAACAACAGGGTCAGCACCCCGATCAGGATCATCAGCGGCGCGCCCGGCTCCGGTGTCGTGTGAACCTTGCCTCCTCCGCCCGAGATCGCGTTGTTCGAAACACCCTGCGGCAACGGCAATGGCTGCTTCACCGTCTTGGCCTCTTTCTCCGCGAAGTCGCGCACCGTTTCATCCACCGCGACGAACGACGTGAACTCGGTGAGCAGGCCATAGGTCAGACCAAGATTCGTAATCGCCTGCTTCGTTTCCTTCTGGTCCCCGCCGAACGCACGATCATCTCCCAGCGTCGCGATCCGGCACCGCGCCCAGAGCGACCGCAGCGCGGGATTCTTCGTCCCCTCCGCCTTCACGGGAATGACCTGCTCGAAGGCATCGCCATTCGCCCGCTTCCCCTTCACCCTGACATGGCCCGCAAGTTCCCCCCGCCATTTCCCGAAGACAACCAGCGGCCGCTCGCCCAACACATCGCCGAACGACGCCGGTTCCACATCATAGGCGTCAAACCCCTCGTAGGACACGGACACCCCGGTCAGCACCGGCGCGTCGATCAGCTTTCTCAATTTCATCGCCGCGGCCGCACTTTGCGATGGCTCGGTGATGACGAATTCCTCGCCGCCACCGGCCCGCGCGATCCCCTCGATCAGGTAGCGGTTCACACTCGACCCGATCCCGAAGGCATACACCGACGATTGATCGAGCCGACCACGGATCAGCTTCAGAACGTCCGCCTCCGCATTGATGAAACCATCGGTGATGACGATCATCGAGCGCGCGATCCCGTCGGTTCGCGGCAACTCGTAACCGCGTCGCAGCCCTGCCTCCAACTCGGTGCCGCCGCCCCCGTTCGCTCCCTCCACGAAGGCGCAGGCCTTCGCGATGTTCTCCGGATTCGCCGTCAATGATTCTCGACCCAAAATCTGCGACGACCCGGCGAAAAGGAGGACGTTGAATTTCTCCCCCTCCCGCAGTTCACCCGCCAGCTCGCGGAAGAGCCTTTTCGCCGTATCAAGCGGAAAGCCCGCCATCGAACCCGAGACATCGACAATGAAGACATACTCCCGCGCCACCACTTCCCCGGAGGTCACCCTCGCCGGCGGCTGCACCGTGAGAAGAAAGAAATTCTCGCCTTCCGCGTCCCCCGACTTCTCCACAAGCCAGCCCCCCGCGACCCGCTCGCCCGCCAGGCGGTATCGCAGAATGAAATCCCGATCCCCTGCGGAAGGATCGTTGGCTAGCGCCACCGTCGCGCTCCCCTTGCTCGAATAGCGCGTCTCCACCGTGTGCGTGTCGCAGGCCACTTCCTGGATCGGCATGCCGGCATTCAGTTGCACCGTCATCGCGAAGCCGGCAGGAGCGGCAACGCCTTCGGTCAGGTGCGGATTCGCCACCCACTTGCCGCCCGCGTCCCTTTCTCCGCTGCCTCCCGCGTAACGAGGACCGACGACGCCGGGAAAAACAAACCGGTACTCCGTATTCTCGGGCGCAAGGTGCTCCGTGTAACGCAACATCACCTCGACCACGTCACCCGGCAGGATGTTCGCCACCTTCATCTGAAAGACATTCGGCCGCTCCTGCTCCAGCAACGCCGCGTTCTTCTTCTCTGTCTTCGCCTTCGCATAAATCTCCTTCGCCTCCTCGCGCTCGTGGATCTTCGCCTTCGTCACGCGATCCCCGACCTTCACCTCCATCCCATAAACCGCCGCCCGCGTCGAACCGGGAAAGACATACACCGCCTCGATCGGCCCCGATCCCGTGTTCGCGTACCGCTGCGTAACCGTCACATCCGCGATCACTCCCGAGATCGTCGCGTTGACGTCCGTTCCCTTCAGCGGAAAGGCCTCCGCGTTCCCCTCGTCGCCCCCCGGTTCCCCCTCGACCAAAAAATACGGGGCCTCGGAGTGGTCGGCCTCCGCCCTTGTGAGCGGCGACGTGAGGAAAGTGACAAGCAATGCGCCGACAAAGGCCGCGCCGCTCCCGACGGTAATGGATGATGTGGAAAAATGCGGATTCATAACGACGCCACTCTCCCCCGACCAAATGAAGGCATGGTGAATCCCGTGTGAAAAGCGTGTGAATTGAAGCGCCCAACGCTGCCGCCCAAGCGGATCTAGACCTTGTGCATCCTCACCGGATCGAGCACAGTTCCCTTCCGATGCGCTTTCCGCCGATCTCTCGTTCCCTTATTCTTGCCGCCTGCCTGCTCCACGTCACCGCAAAAGGTGAGATTCCTGACGGACCTGCCCTCGTCGAACAGTATTGCTTCGAATGCCACGGCGACGGCTCGCACAAGGGCGACCTCGACCTCGACGAGCTGCTTGCCGCGCCCCCGGAGGACAGCACGGCCCGCCGCGGTTGGCAAAAGGCGTGGAAGATCACGCGGCACGAATTCATGCCCCCGGCCAAGGCCGATCGTCCGAGCGACACGGAACGCATTGCCCTCACGCGTTGGATCGAGACGGCGCGCCTCGGCATCGATCCCGCGCGGCCCGATCCCGGCCGGGTGACGATGCGTCGGCTGAACCGGATGGAATACGAATTCTCGGCCACCGATCTGTTCGGCACCGACCTGAGCACCGAGCGCGAGTTCTCCAGCGACGAGGCCGTGTCGCGCCTTCGCCTCCGTGACCGGCTTCCTCCCGACGACACCGCATACGGCTTCGACAATATCGGCGACTTCCAGACGCTCTCGCCCGCCCTGTTGGAGAAATACCTCGAGTTGGCCGAGGATATCGTAGACCGCGTCGTCTCGGTCGAAGGGCCTCAATTTCCCGTCCGCCCCCTCGCCGGCCCGCTGGAATCCGCGCGCGAGGAGGAACCGAAACGCCTCACCCAAAGCCTCGGCTTCGAGGTCGCGGACGTCGGTACCTACGAGATCCGCGTCCGCTTTTCCCTCGGCGGCTGGGACGAATTCGGCGGCGCCTACGACTTTGCCTTCCAAACCGACGACACCGAGTTCTCCCGCGACATGATCGAGGTCGGCGGCCAAAAGACCCACCGCTACACCGGCGCCATCGCCCTCACTCCCGGCCCGCACCAGATCCGTTTCGTCACCACCGCCCGCAAGCCGGATTCCGAAGGCCGCCTGCGTCATCTTGAACTCCGGCCCGACATCCGCCTCGTCGGCCCCATGGATTCCGCTTTTGCGACCTTCCCCGAAAGCCACCGCCGGATCTTCTTCGACGGCGAGGCCCCGACCGAAGCAGAGGCCCGGCGCGCCTACGCCCGCGAGATCCTCCGCCGGGTCGCCGTCCGCGCGTTCCGCCGTCCCGTCGACGCGGCCACCCTCGACCGCCTCACCGACATCGCGCTCTCCGAGCCGCAGTTCGAGCGCGGTATCGCTCAGGCCCTGACCGGCATCCTCGCCTCCCCCCGCTTTCTTTTCCGCTCCGAATCCCAACCGCAGCCAAACGACGCGGACGCCATCCATCCCCTCGACGAATGGGCCCTTGCCTCGCGGCTCTCCTACTTTCTCTGGCTCAGCATTCCCGACGAGGAACTGAACCGTCTCGCCGGCGAAGGCAAACTCCACGCGAATCTCCGGGCGCAGGTCCACCGCATGCTCGACGATCCGAAATCGGCGCGCTTCTTCGAGGATTTTCCCGGCCAATGGCTGCGCACGCGGAACGTTCTCATGACCTCGATCTCACGCGACAGTGGCCCGCTCGACCCAGTACGCGGCGCGATGAAACGGGAGACCGAAATGCTCTTCGAACACATCGCGCGCAACGACCGCGACCTGCTCGAACTCGTCACCGCCGACTACACCTTCGTCGACCGCGGGCTCGCCGCGTTCTACGGTCTGCGCGGCTACGAGGGAGAGGGTTTCCAGAAGGTCAGCCTGCCTGCTGAAAGCCATCGCGGCGGCATCCTCACCCACGGCAGCTTCCTCGTATCGACATCGAATCCGAACCGCACCTCGCCGGTCAAGCGCGGGCTCTACGTCCTCGAAAGCCTCTTCGGCACCCAGCCGCCACCTCCCCCCGCGAACGTCCCGCCGCTCGAGGAGGGCGGATCCAGTCGCTTCAATCCGAAGACCGTCCGCGAGCAACTCGCCGCCCATCGCGAGGATCAAGCCTGCGCCGCCTGCCACGCGCATTTCGATCCCATCGGCATCGTCCTCGAACACTACGACCTCATCGGCCGCTGGCGCGACGAGGAAAAAGGGCAGCCGATCATCGCGCGGGAAACAACCGTCACCGGCGAAACCCTCGAAGGCATCGGCGACCTCCGCGGCCTCTTTACCAAACATAAGGACAAGTTCTATCGCTGCGTCACCGAAAAACTCCTTACCTACGCCCTCGGCCGCGGGCTCGAACCCTTCGATGCCTCGACCGTCGACCGCATTGCCGCCGAAGTCGCCGCCGAGGGCGGCAAATTCTCCACCCTCCTCGTGGCCGTTATCGAAAGCCCCGCCTTTCAGACCCGCCGTGGCGACGATGGCCGCGCCCTCGACACTCCCAATGCCGGCCTCCCGGAAACACCTCCCCTCGAAGTCCGCAAGGGCCGCCGCCGCTTCCGGCCCGAGGATTTTCAAAAGGAAAGCGACACCGGCATCGTGACCGAACCCCTCACAACTTCCCCTGAAGTGCCCCCTCCCGCTTCTCCTGGCGAAACGGATCGCTAGGTATCGGCTTTAAAAGCCTTTCCGCGCTTCCGCCCCTCGGGGCATGAAGGGATTTGACGCATCCTCGGCCTTGAAGACATTTATCGGAGTTTTCGCCTCGGATTCCCCAATTCCTGCGCGAACACCAGCAGCCGCAGATCACCTTCCTTCAGGAGCTGCTCTTCGTAGCGGGCAGGAAGCGGGCACTCTCCGCATTCGCACGTCCCGTCCTCCGCCCAGATTCCGGCGCTCGCATCAAGGAAGCGTTCCAGCTTCGCCAGATCCTTCACAGGCGCGGAACCGAACATCCGCGTCAGCCGTAGCTCCAATCCCCGCAGTTCCAATAGTCTCTGCGAAAGCCCGCCGCGCAGCAGCCAACCCGGCATCAGCAACTGGTCGAAATAGACCCGCATGTCCTCCAACGATTCCTCGTAACCACTCTCCCGGCGGTCGAGCAGTCCCCCTATCCGCTTCGCCACCGCCAGCAACGGCACCAGTTGCTCGCACAGCCTTCCGGTGATTTCCAGCCAGTCCGCCCTTCCGACGGCAGCTTCCCACTCGGCCGCCTTCCGCGGCGCTCCCAGCCCTTCCATGAGTACGAGCGTCACCAGATCCTCCCGATTCCGCCGCGGCTCCACTCCCATTTGCCCAAGCAAGAGAATCTCGGGGTCACTCAGCCCGTGAGCCCGCCTTTCCTTTCGACCCGTGTCCCGCACGGCGTCTGGCTTGAAAACAAGCGTCGGCGTGCCCCCGAAAGCCGAAGCCAACGAGCCGAAGCCACCCTCGATCTTCTTTTCCTCCCTCGGCTTTGTCTCCGGCACCATCCTCCGCCCTCCCGCGAACAACCGCTTCTCCAATTCCCCCACCCGTGCCTTCTCGGCTACTCGGAACAAGGCCGCCACCCCCAGCCGATGCTGTCCTTGGGCACACTCCGCACTCGGCCACAGTCGCAGGGAGCATGTGGAATCGAGCCCCGGATAGCCGACCGTGCGGCGCTCCAGCGGCACGCTCTCCGGCAAGTCCCCGAAATCCCAACGGCGCAAGCCCGTTCGCTCGAAACCCACCTCGCGTTTCACTTCCGCGAAGCGCACCTGCACGGCGACGGCCAGATTTTCCCGCAAGGCTGCCAGATCCTTCCCCGCCCCCAACACGCGCCCCTCTCTCCCGATGACCTCGAACCGCATCACCAGATGGGCTGGCATCCGCGCCAGATCGAACGAAGTCGCGGAGACCGTCACTCCGAACGCGCTCTGCAGGAAATCGAGCGCCGCCTCCACGAGCGCACACCGCGGCACGTGGCTCTCCCGACTCGCGAGAAAGTGCTCCACGACCTCGCGATTCGAGGGCAGCAACCTCCGCAGATCCTTGTCAAGAAGCCGGAACAGCGCCGCCACCTTTTCCGGGAGCCAGCCTGGCACCAACCAGTCCCCGAACCATTCCGGCAAATGCGGCAGGTCACCCAAGGGAATCAGCACCGTCATGCCGTCACCGGGTTCCGAGGGATTGTGCAGGTAGCGGACTTCGAACATGGCCTTGCCGTCCGAACTCGGGATCCTATCGGGATAATCCTCCGGCACGAAGGGCTCCGAGAGGGGGACCACGCAGTCCTCCAACTTCAAATCCAAAGCTCCCGGCAACTGCTTCGTCGCCCATTTCTCGAAGGCCTTCTGCGTGCAGATGTCCGCCGGAAGGCGCGCCTCGTAGAAGTCCACCACATACTCCGGATGCACCAACCCGCCGAAACGCCGCAATTGGTGCTCCATCCGTTCCGCCGCCTTCACCGTCGCGACGTTCTTCGCCAGCACCGGCATCGGCGCGCGCGTTTCGCCATTCACCAGGGCCTCGAGAATGAAGATCTTCCGTGCCACTTCAGGATCGATCCGCCCGTAGTGGACACGGCGTTTTCCGACCACCTCCAATCCGAACGCCAACACGCTCTCCTCGCCATACACCCCACCCATCTCCGGCACCCAATGCGGGTTGGAGTAACGATAACGGCAGACGTGCGGCGCCACCTTCTCCACCCACGCGGGGTCGAACATCGCCACCTCACGGGCGTAGAGCTTCGCCGTCTCTACCATCTCGAACGCCATCACCCAGGCTGGTTGCGACTTGAACACGCCCGAGCCCGGGAACAGGAAGAAGTTCGTATGGGAAGCGCCCTTGTAACCCTTGCCCTTCCCTCCCTGCACCCCGATCTGCGACGGGATGCCCGCCAGGATCGCGCGGTGCAGCGGCTCGCAATACGCGTCTTGCGGATCGCTGAGACGCTTCTTCGTATCGGGAACGCTCCAACGAAGCGCCTTCAGATGCGAGCGCAGCTCCCGGTGCAGATTCACCCATTCCTGCAGTCGGCGATAATTCACGAAGTTCTCACGACAAAACCGCCGCAGGGAATTGTTCGAACTCCGCCTCGCCGCGCCCACCGCATGCCACCAGCGCAGCCAACCGGTGAAGTCCGACCGCTTGTCGCGGAATTTCGCGTGCGCCTGATCGGCTTGCGTCTGCTTCTCCTGCGGTCGCTCCCGCGGATCCTGCACGGCCAGGGCACTGGCGATGACCAGTCCTTCGCGCAGACAACCTTCGGTCTCCGCAGCAATAAGCATGCGTCCGATCCGCGGATCGACGGGCAGTCGCGCCAGCGTCCGCCCGATGTCGGTCAAACCCACACGCTTGCCCTTTTTCCACAGCGCCCCGATCTCCTCTAGCGTGTTGTAAGCCTGCATGATCCGTTTCGGCTGCGGCTTGTCGACAAAAGGAAATTCCAAAGGATCGCCCAACCCCAGGTGCTCCATTTGCAAGACCACACCCGCGAGATTGGAACGCAGGATCTCGGGATCGGTGAAATCCGGTCGGTCTTCGAATTCCTCCTCGTCGTAGAGCCGCACGCAGATCCCCTCCGACACCCGACCGCAGCGCCCCCGCCGCTGCCGGGCGCTCGCCTTGGAAACCGGTTCGATCTGGAGCCGCTGGATTCCCGAGCGCGGGTCGAAGCGGTTCACCCGCGCGATACCCGAGTCGATGACCGAGCGGATATCCGGAATCGTCAGCGAAGTCTCGGCCACGTTGGTCGCGAGAATAATACGCCGCGCGTGCGGCATCGGCTTGAACACCGCTTGCTGCGCACTGCCTTCCAGCCTCGCGAAGAGTGGCATCACCACCGTGTTCGGGTAGCGCCGCCCTTCCAGCAAATCCGCGCACTCGCGGATTTCCCGTTCGCCCGGCAGGAAGACCAACGTGTCACCCAGCGGGTCAAGCTCCGCCAGGGATTCGGCCGCCCGCGCCACCTGTTCCGCCAAGTGCTCGCGCGAGTCCATCGGTGCTTGATAAACGTCCTCCACCGGGAAAGCCCGCCCCTCGACTTCAACAACGGCGACGTCTTGAAAAAACGCGGCAAAGGTCGCCGCGTCCAGCGTTGCCGACGAAATAACGATCTTCAGATCCGGTCGCCTCGGAAGCAGCCGATGCAGATACCCCAGAATGAAATCGATGTTCAACGAGCGTTCGTGCGCCTCATCGATGATGAGGGTGTCATATTGTTTCAACGCCCCGTCCCCGCGAGTCTCCGCCAGCAGGATGCCGTCCGTCATGAACTTCACCACGGTCTTGTCGCGCGTTGTCCTGTCCTCGAAGCGGATCTGGTACCCGACCTCCTCGCCCAGTCCGACGCCCATCTCCTCCGCCACCCTTTTCGCGACGGAAGTCGCCGCAATCCGGCGCGGCTGCGTGCACCCTATTCGCAGCCCCTCTCGCCCCCGTCCCATCTCCAAGGCGATCTTCGGCAGCTGCGTCGTCTTCCCCGACCCCGTATCGCCGCACACCACCACCACTTGGTGTTGCTCCATGGCCCTGCGGATCTCAGCGCGCTTGCGTGAGACCGGCAGAGATTCTGGAAAGATGATTTTCAAAGCGAGAGCCGGCCCGGATTCGAAACGCGGAACCCACAGAATACACCCAAGGTCGCCACTGATCGAATCTTCTGTGCCTTCGGAGCCTTCCCTCGTTCCGTTCCATGGCTCTGAAAAAAAGGCTCCTTGTATGAGGGAGATCCCGACATGGGGCCGATTGCGAAGGGCAGGATCATGGTAGGGGCGGAAATCGGGGCCCTCATTCTCATCCGTCTGACATTCCTGTACTTCTTCGTCGCGGCTGCCCTGATCGGTACCTTCAATGGCAGGCCGGCAACCGTCTGGTCAACAAGATCCTGCGATCAACTTAGGACCCGCCCCTTAGAATCTCACAAGACCCTTTCCGAGATGCTCGCCCCCCCGCAAGATCGAGAAGGGAAAAATGAGGCGGGCGGAGCACCTTACGCCCGCCGGCGAGAGCGGCAGTACCCACGGCTCGGGGCCTCCTGATCCATCGTTTTACTTGGGCGGGATCCTGCGATTGTCCCCTCCGAAAAATTCCATCGGGGTCAGGTTGGTCCGTCCCACTGCGCGGTAGAAACCCTGCGGGAGGCGGGCGCGGACAGGGTCGTCGTCGATAAACGTTCCGCTTCCAGCCGACATCACCACCTCTCCCAAGGGGATCCAGGTTTCTTGAATCAAGGTCGGCGAGTACTCGATCCCAACAAGCAGATCGAGCGGAGCGACGACTTCGAGCTCGATATTGTCATTGTGGCGCACGATGGCAGCGATCTCCAAGGGGACGACAAAAAACGTGATCAAGTCTCGGGAGAACAGGTCGCCCGAATGGTCGTCCCAGGAAATGTGCGGGTCGCCCCGTGTGCTGGAGGGGCCGTTGAACACGGGGATCGCGACGCGCGCGTCCTCGTTTTCGTTGGTCTCGTACTGCACGAGAAAGGAGGCCGCACCACCGGGGAGTACTACCGAGGGAGTCCACATATCGCTGTTCAGGGCAATACCACCGAAACTGTTGGTGAACTCACCGATGGTCGGATTGACCAGGCTGGACACATTGACGAAAAGCGACTCAAGCACCCCACTGTGCGTGCCGCCCGTATTCCATTTGAACGAGGGCGTCAAGCTCACCCCGATCGCGCCGTCCGTCGGACTGATCAACGTTGGAGCGGGCGGAAAGGGGTCGCCCGCCGGACTTCCGAAACCACTCACCGCGAAATAATAGACGGCCGACCCGCTGGCCCCAAAATGAATCGCCAGCTTCCAATTGCCTGCGATGGCTCCCAGGAACGAGACAAAGTCGGGATAGGGGCCGAACACGGCATCATACTGATCGATGAAAGAAGGCGACAGCGCCTGTGCGACACCACCTGCGGAGACCGCCTCCACGCCCGTCACTCCCACCACCCCTGCCAGGTTCACTTCGATACGGGTCTCGAATAGGGGGTCCGAGTATTTGAAACCATTGACAGTCAATGTCGCCGCCGGCAATTCGGAACACACGGTGAACATCAACGCGAGCGCTGCCAGCACACGGGCCCGCATCGCCCGGAAATCCACCCTGACGCCTTTCCGCTCCGGCTTGGTGGGCGGGCCAAGTTCGGAGGGGGCTGCAAAGGTGGAGGCATCAAAACGGTTCATAATTGAACAGCTTCTTCTTAAGTACCGTGCGTCGCTTCGCCCCCGTCGTCAAGTCCGATGGAGCCCCCGAACAGGCAGTCGGGGGCGCGTCCCGCTCCCCTTCCTTCGCGGCGTTTTCCGGATCAGTGAGGTGGATGCCTCCATTGTGTTCCTGTATCCTCCTCGCTGAGCCTCGCCGCCCCGAAGACCAGCCCAACCCCGGATCACCCGCACGCTCGATGGGGACAGCCATCCTCAACCCGCCGGGCGCCCTGGAAAAACCCGGGGAGCAACGACATCGTGGCGAACGGCAGATAAGGGCAATGGTCGAATATCTCGATCGCCGGAGCCCCTCGGATGAGCAATGGTAGCCCGGCCAGAAAGCAAGCCTACCCGGTGGCTTGGAAAGCCGTTTGCCCGCTCCCTTCGACAAAGCGGGCACCACCGGCGAGGACGGCGCTCTCGCCTTCGATTCCGCAAACCATCCCCATGCGGCTTACGGGATTGAATCCGGGCACGGAAGGCCTTAGCTTCGAGGAATATCAGCATTCGCCTCATGACAAGCGCCTCCCAACCCACCTTACAGCGACGTGCCTTCCTTCGCGGGCTCGGGATTTGTCTCGGCTTGCCGACCCTTGAATCGCTGACCCCGCTTGCCTGGGCTTCCACCGCTCCAAACCCGGCCACCACTGCCGGCGGAATGCCGCTCCGCGCGGCCTTCATCGCGTTTGCCAATGGCTCGAACTATGAGCGCTGGCTGCCGAAGGGCTCGGGGCGCGACTACACGCTGAACGAGACTTTCGCACCCATGGAGGGACTGAAAGACAAGTTCCAGGTCATCACGAGCCTTGCCCACGACGCCGCGAACAACTGGGGAGACGGGCCCGGCGATCACGCCCGCTCCGGAGCCTCGTTCCTCACCGGTTGCCACGCCTGGAAGACGCTCGGCTCGCGCCTGCATCTCGGCATTTCCGTCGACCAGATCGCCGCCCGTCAGGTCGGACATCTCACCCGGCTCAATTCCCTCCAACTTGGCGTCGAGGGCGCGCGGCTTTACGGGGCCTGCGATACCGGCTACCCCTGCGCCTACCAGTACAACATATCCTGGGCGAGCGACAGCCTGCCGCTCGCTCCCGAACCGAACCCACGCGCCGTCTTTGAAAAACTCTTCGGCGCTGGCAGCGGCAAGGAAGCCTCGGACGACCTCCAGCGCCGGCTCGCCCGAAGGAAAAGCGTGCTCGATTTCGTTCTCGACGACGCCCGTGCCCTGAACCGGCAACTCGGTCGCAACGACCAGGAAAAACTCGGCCAATACCTCGACGGTGTCCGCAGCATCGAGCGGCAGATCGAGAAGGCGGAGCGCTTCGGACTTCCCGAGGCCGACCTTCCCCGTCCCCACGGCGTCCCGCCAAAACACGAGGAACACGTCGACCTCATGTACGACCTCATGGCCCTTGCCTTCCAGACCGACTCGACCCGCGTCGTCAGTTTCTGCGTCGCCCCCGAGGGCAGCAACCGGCCGTTCCTCGAACTCGGCATTCCCGAGGGCCACCACTACCTGACCCACCACAAGGGAAACCACGAGAAAATCGCGAAGGTCGCGATGATCGAACGCTGGTATATGGAGCGTTTCGCACGTTTCCTCGCGAAGCTCGACGCCATGAGGGAACCGGACGGCACCTCCGTCCTCGACAATTCGATGATCGTCTATGGCGGCGGGATCGGCGACGGCGACCTCCACAACCACGATGAACTCCCGGTGGTCCTCGCCGGCGGTGGTGGCGGCACCCTGCAGGCGGGTCAACACCTCCTCCTCAAGGAATCCACCCCGATGACGAACCTCTACACCGCCATGCTCGACCGCATGGGTGTCCAGGCGGAAAGCGTCGGCGACAGCACCGGGCGGTTGGAGGGCGTCTGACACCCGCTCGCGGCGGGCGCTCCCTCAGGGACTTGAAACGCGCAAAGGCCTCCGGCGTGCCGCTCCCTCGGCTTTCGGCGCTGATCCCTTTGGTTCACTCTGCGCCAAGGCGGATTTCGCGGTGAGATTCTTCCTGACAACCGAAAGGTGTTGGGTAGATTAGTTTCTCGTTCGTCTATAATCTTATCCATTCACAATTCTACTTATCATGAATCTCTCCGCCCTCAGAAAACAACGCGCCTCCCGCAGCCGGAATGTGACCGGAAACGGCTTCACGCTCATCGAACTCCTTGTCGTCATCGCCATCATCGCGATCCTTATCAGCCTCCTCCTTCCCGCAGTGCAGAAAGTGCGAGAAGCAGCGGCGCGGGTCCATTGCACGAACAATCTCAAACAGATCGGCCTCGCCCTGACACGGCACGCGCAAGAGAATCCCAACAATCCGATTCCCGACGAGGACATGCTCTGCCCGCTACTCAAGGCCCTCGATTTTTCCTGGGAATACAGCCAGGCACTTGGGAAAAACGTGGGAGTCAAGGACGGCTACCTCTACGATGTCGATTTCAGCCCTCCCGGCGCCATCAAAGCAGATCCCTACAGCCCCGGTCGGACCGGAATGCTGAGCTATACCGCGAATC
The DNA here is from genome assembly GCA_024641425.1 of Verrucomicrobiales bacterium. Taxonomy (GTDB): domain Bacteria; phylum Verrucomicrobiota; class Verrucomicrobiia; order Verrucomicrobiales; family DEV007; genus JAHEDC01. Next base: position 12,943 of record JAHEDC010000086.1, read on the forward strand.
TCCAGGGTTTGATCCTCACCCAGAAGGTCCACCCCGAGGCCCGCGAGGGCCGAGCCCTCATGTTCGAGGAGGCCCACGCGGTGGCAACCCGTTGGCTGCAGAGAGTGGACCCGGAACTCGCGCCTGAGCTTCCGACCTTGCTGCGCGGCGCCGAAGCGACCAAACCGAAAGAGGTTTTCGCCCGCCTGAACAGCAATGGCGACGACGTGATCACCTTGGAGGAGATCCTCTCCGCCTCCCTGCCGGAAGCCGAAGCGGTGCAGTTCGATCTCGAGGAATTCCTCGCCCCTTTCTCGTTCGGGAGCGGGGGCGAGAAGAAGGACGAGATTCCCGGCGTCACGATGGAGGAAGGCCGCGACCAAACCCTTGGGAGCACACTGGATCTGGACGCGGATGGAATCTTCGATTCCTTCGAACAGTTGCTGCTCGCGGCCGCCGGCAGGTCGGGAGGCCTTGCCGACATCAATCCCGACACCGAACCAGACGAGATCGGCCTCTTTTCGGAGAATCGGGCCGCCATGGATATCGCGGCAGATATCGAGAAAATGCGCACTCTCGGACTCTATACCGAAGGAGTCCTCGGACAAATTTTCGTGGATCCGTTGGTTCGGGTGAATCCCACCACCGAAATGGTCGACGTCGCCTTCCAACTGCATCGGTCGGAGGATTTGAATGGCGATTTCCAACCCGTGGGCGACCTGTTCGAATACTCTGAGCCGGCCGCCGGCAAGGCTTTCTTTCTTCTGAGAAGGAACGATGGCCGTTGACGCGAAGGTCGCGACGCCCCCCCGGTCGCGATTGCCACGAATTCGATCCGCCTCAATCGCTGCGGCGATCCCGCGCCGCCGGAAATGATCCGTTGCCCGCCCGGACGATTTGCGCTATCCCCTTGCCATGAACTCGTCCCTGTGCCTCGGGTGCCTTCTGCTTTTTCTGCCCGGTTCTGGATTTCGGGTGACTGCGGAGGAATCGGGAAATGAGTTCGCGCTGCGCGATGGAGACACTCTGGCCTTTCTCGGCGACAGCATTACCGCCGCGAGAAACTACTCCAGAATCATCGAGGACTACACGCTGCTCCGTTTTCCGGAACGCCGGATTCGCTTCCTGAATGCCGGCCAAGGCGGCGACACCGCGAGCGGCTGCCTTGAACGCCTGGATCGCGACGTGCTCGACCGCGGCGCGACCGTGGTCACGGTCGCCTTCGGCATCAATGACATCGGCTGGGGGACAAAGGCGGACGAGGAACACCGACGCGCCTATCTGGGAGGAATCACCGCGATCATCGAGCGATGCCGGGCACTCGGCGTCCGCGTTTTCATCTGCTCGGCGGCGATCACCGCCGAAAAGCCCGAGAGCGCCGAGAATGGATACCTGCAGAAAATGTGCGACGAGGGACTTGAGCTCGCGAAGGAAAAAGGCGCGGAGACGATCGACGTGTCCCGCTCGATGCGCGAGGTGCAGCGCCGGGTCGAGGCGTCGAACGAGAAGGAGCCGGATCCGAAGAAACAGACGCGCATGCACGTCGAGGACGGCGTGCACCTCAACGACCTCGGGCAAATGGCGATGGCCTGGGCCATCCTTAAGGGGCTGCATGCTCCGGCCGAAGTGACAGGCCTCAGTCTGGACGCCGCGACCGGAAGCGTCGTGACGAAGGAAGGCTGCGAGGCCCGCGATATTTCCCTGAAAGCGAGCGGCGGCGGCTTCACGCGCGTGGACAGCCGTTTGCCCCTGAACCTTCATCCGCTCTGGATGCTCTGGGGCTGGCACATGCCCATCTCGGACGACCTGAACCAGTACCGGCTCGCGATCTCGAATCTCGAACCCGGCGAATACGAAGTTTTGGCCGGCGACCGCCTGCTTGGCCAGTGGAACGAGAAATCCTTGGCCGGAGGCCTGAATCTCGCCAGCGCCACCGCCAACGCTTGGGAACCCGGCGGCCCTTGGGACGCGCGGGGCCACGCCTTGGCACGATTGACCACGATGCGGGACGAGCTTGACCAGGCCCGCCGGATTACCGGTGATTTCCTGAAGGAACAGCCTGGGCAAGGCGCGCTCCTTTCCGGCGTGGACGAGTTGGAGAAGCACCTCGTCGCCCTCCAGCGCGAATTCGCGCAGCCCTCGCCGGTGCGCTTCGAAATCCGCAAGGCTGTCCCCTAGGCGCGGGGAACCCAGCGGTATGGAGTGCGCCCCGGCTACCGGAAGGGTTTCCGGCCTTTCCCTTAGCGCTTTACTTTCCCCCCGCCTTCAATACCTTAGCTGCCCACCCGACCCACCATGCATTCCTACAAGGTAAACCATATCAAGCAGTTAGAGTCCGAGGCCATCTACGTTCTGCGGGAAACCGCCGCGCAGTTCGGCAATCCGGTCATGCTTTTTTCGGGCGGGAAGGACTCGATTGTCATGGCCTGGCTGGCTCGGAAGGCATTTCATCCGGCCAAGCTGCCCTTCCCGCTCCTCCACGTCGATACCGGGCACAATTTCCCCGAAACCATCGCCTACCGCGACGCATTCGTGGAGGACGTCAACGCCCGTCTTGAGGTGGCCTACGTGCAGGACTCGATCGACAAGGGCCGCGTCCAGGAGGAAACCGGGGTGAATGCGAGCCGCAACAAACTGCAGACCGTCACCCTCCTCGATGCCCTCGAAACCGGCCAATTCGATGCCGCCCTCGGAGGCGGTCGGCGCGATGAGGAGAAAGCGCGAGCCAAGGAACGCTTCTTCTCCCACCGCAACGCCTTCGGCGAATGGGATCCGAAAAACCAGCGTCCGGAACTCTGGAACATCTTCAACGGACGCAAGCAGTTCGGCGAGCACTTCCGCGTCTTCCCGCTGAGCAACTGGACTGAGATGGACATCTGGCAATACATCAAGGCCGAGAACATCCCGCTGCCGAATCTCTACTTCGCGCACCGTCGCCCCGTGATCGAACGCGGCGGCACCCTTCTCGCGACGACCGCGTTCATT
>JAHEDC010000543.1 GCA_024641425.1 Verrucomicrobiales bacterium
GCAAAACACCCGCGCCTCCCCGTCGATCTCCTTACGCTTTTCGTTGAAGCGCTCGAGAATCCGCTCCGGCCGCGTCTCCCCGATCGTCGGCCGCCAGTCGGTCATGAAGATGACCTGGAACGGCCGCGCCGCCCCCGCGATCCGGCGGTTCTTCGCGTGCTCGATCGCCATCAGCAGCGCCTCTTCGATCGCCGTGCCTCCGCCGGCCCGCATGTCCTGCACGAAGTCCCGCGCCTCGTTCACATGCTTCTTGTCCGCCTCGACGATCCCGTCGAAAAGCCCCTCCGCCTCCGTCGAGTAGCGGATGATCTCGAAACGATCCTCCGGGTTCAGGCTATCGAGGCAGAAATCGAGCGCCGCCTTCGCCTGTTCCAGCTTCTTCACCCGCATCGAGCCCGAGGTATCGACGACGAAGATGACATCCTTCGGCGTGACCCGGTTGTCTTCTTTCCGCTCCCGCGGCGAAACCATGAGCAGGAAGTACCCGTCGCCGTCCTTCCCGTCCTTGTCGCGATACGTCAGCATCTCCAGCTCGATCGGCTCGCCGTCGTCGCTGTCGAGGGCGTAGAAGAGCTTGAAGTCGATGTCCGGCCGCGTGTTCTGCTCCTCGAAGCCGACCGTCACCTTGTGGTCGCCCTTCCGCTTCAGGTCGATGTCGTGGCTCGGCGAGTAGACCGACTTGATCACGTTCTTCTCCGCGCGGATCTCCGCCTTCAGCGCCACGCTACCGATCGGGCGCGAGGAGAACTTCTCCGTGTTCAGCGGATAGACGTATTCCACGATCCGCCCGTCCTTCTTCAGCACCTGCGTGTATTTCAGCTTCACCCGCTTCTCCGCCCGTGGCTCGATGGGGAAGATCCGCACCTTGAAGAGCCCCTGCCCCGCGTACTCCATCAGCGCCGGATCCTGCGCCCGCCGCACGATGTCCTCGTAGATCCCCCGCGCCTTCGCCGCGTCCAGCAACTCCGCCTCCACCAGCTCCCCGTTGATATCCATCTCGAACTTGTCGATCTCCGCCCCCTTCGGGATCGGGAAAATGTACGTCCCCTCCAGCCGCTGGCCCGAGGGATTGTAAAACGTCTGGTCCACCGCCGTCACCGCCACCTGCCCCTCGATCCCGACCTCCACATGGTGCTACCGCACTTCCAGCGGAAAATACTGGTGGATCGGCCGCGGCGGGCGCGGCGGATGGAAATGCGGCGGCGGCGGCCCCGGATCGATGATAATCGGCCGGTCGATGATGATGAAGCCGTCCGCAAGGACGTTCTGGAAGCCCGCCAGACAAAGGGCGAGCACGGCGGGAAGCAGGAATCGGGGCGTTTTCATGGCGAGGGACGCGGTGTCGGGTTCGTGACACCGTCAATAATAGGGGAACGCGCCAGCAGGGGGATTCTTAGGGAAATTTCGCGCCGCCCATTTGCGGCGGAATACAATGTGAGGGGGGCGGGGCCAGGGGTCGGTCTCCTCAGCGTTTCGTTTCCTCATTTCGGCGTCGGGTGGATGAATTCCCTCAGGCGCGGATCGAGCTTCTCCACGGGGAGCTGATCGGGGGCGGTTTGCCCGGGCTTCTCGGCCTCGACCGGTTTCGGATTCACCTCGTAGACGTAATCCATGAACTGGAACCCGTGGAACCAGACCCCGAGGCGGTCGGAGTAGGTGTTTTCAAGGGGGGAGTGAACCGACCAGACCCGTGTCGCGTTCAAAGTCCAGCCCCCTCCCCTGCGCTCGTAGGCCACGCCCGCCTCCGCGAGGTGGCAGTCGTCGAAGGCGAGGCCGCGGAACAACTCGGGCCACTCGGATTCTTCCAGCGCCTTCGAATTCCGGCGCTCTTCCTCGCTGCTCTTCCGGAAGATCTTTTCCGAATGCAGGTAGATATCCTTCCACTGCTCCCGCGTCAGCTTTTCCAGGTGCCGGGCGAGTTTGCCCGTCTTCGCATCATAGCGGACGGGGCCGCCGAAAATCCAGTAGAAACCCAGGGCGAGGATTGCCAGCACGATCAAGGACCGCAAGCAAGCACCCGAACAGAGCGGGCACCTCTCGGGACGATTGGAGACTCGTGGACTTCATTCGGGGCGAAGAACGGGGGCTTTTCTTGGAGCATGGAAGGGTAGGAGAATTCGGAGAGCGGTGCAAAGACTCTTTCCCCCTCGCTCTCTCGCTCTCAAAGTGAGCGCGGCGCTTCCACTCGTTCCCAAGGCAAGCCAATAAAAAGACAGGACGGCTATTCTCCGGGCACATCGTCTGCTGGGAGCGGATGTCCCACCCATGAGGGAGCACGCGGACACACAATCCGGCAGAAAGGCAACCGGGACGTTCGGCCTGCAATACGTCAAGGCCCGGAGTAACTACCCCGGACGGTGAGCGTCGAAGCTTTTCTGGTGATGCCGCATCACGTCGTCGCCGTGCTTGTCGTAGCTTCCGGTGGCGGTGTGGCCGACGCCCTGGATGACGAGGAACTCATGCGGGATCCCCAGTTCCTTGAGATAGGCGGAATACTTGCCATTGAATTCGAAGTTGAAGCATTCGGTGCCGTCCCAGAGGAGGATGCTGAGGGCGGGGCGGTCCTTGCGATCGGAAAAGGCCTTCGCGAGATCCCAGGCGTTGTTGCCGAGGGGGAGGAAGCGAAGGGTGTCGGATTCGTAGCCGTCGTTCTCCTGGATTGTCTTCTCCGGCCCGTAGCCGGAGCCGCCCGGGGCGGCGGAAAGGAACAACTCGGGATGCTTGAACAGGATCCGCGTCGTCCCGCGCCCGCCCTGCGAGTATCCCTCCAACGCCCGCCCCTCGCGCGTGCCCCAGGTGCGGTAGGTTGCATCGATGTGCGGGATCAATTCCCGCACCAAGACCGACTCGCCCAACCCGTCCTTCCTCTCCGGCATGTCATACCAGCTCACCGGCCCGCCGTTCGGGAAGACATAGATCGTCGGCTTGATCGTGCCCGCCGCGATCGCCTTGTCCACGTAACTGGCCAGCTTCACCGCCTTGGCCTCGCCACCCGGCCGGCCGCCGTGCAGGTGATAGACGACGGGAAAGCGCGCGTCGTCCGTTTCGTAACCCGGAGGAAGGTAAATGTAGTAGCCCACTTCGATGCCCATGGACGGGCTCTTGAAGGTCGCGTGACTTACGGTCGGAGGTAGATCGAGTTTCGCCAAGGCCGCCTCCGGGAGCGGCGAGACCCAACGAAATGGCTCCACCTTCTTCGGAGCCTTGACCGGCGGGGCGGCTTGCGCGAGTTGGCAGGTCGCGACGAGGGCGCAGAGGAACGAGGGACGGATCATGTTACAGGAAAGTGGGGTTATCGTCACGGTTTGCCGGCGGCCCAGCGCGCGAGGCGGAGGAAGATTTCGAAGTTATCGTGCTCCTCGATCATGACCCCGCCGATGCCCGGGCCCTGGAAAATGCTGTCCGTGAGCCAACCGCTGTCGGTGACCGTGACGACGCGGCCCTTGCCCGGCTCGGCGACCGCGAGGAGCGCGCCCTCGGCGTCACGGGTTCCCTTGATCGGCTTCTGCGTGAGATCGTTCCTGACGAGGGCGCGCGGTTTGGCCTCGTGGTCGGCCTCGATCGCGATGCTGTCGCCGGTGTAGTAGGCCCAGCGCAAGCCGCCGAGGATCGGCACCGATTCCGGAATCACAAGCTTCTTGGCATCCGTGTAACGGTCCTCCCACTGCATTCCAAAGGTCCCGAGCAGGGTGTTGAAGCCTTTCACGTCGAGGTTGTGCGCCTCCTGATTCGCCATCGCGATGAAGCCGCCCCCGCCCCGGACAAAGGCATTGATCGCCGCCACGTCCTCCGGCGAGCAGTGATGCGGCGGTGGATTCTCTCCCGCCGCCTTGTCACTCGGATTGGCGACGAGCACGACGGACACGCCCCTCAGGTGCTCCGCCGTCAGCGGCTCATCGTTCACCTTCACCTCGAAGCTTTCGCGCAGGAGCCCAATGAAATGCTTGTAAGTGCCGTCCGCCTCGTAGCGGTTCTCGCCCTCGGCATTGAAGTATCGGCTGTAGAGCAGGACCGGCTTCGTCTCCGCCGCGTTGGGGTGACAGACGGAGGCGAAGAGGATACCGAGGAGAACAAGGAGGCGTTTCATAGTCTTGCGGGATTGTAGGGCGATGTGGGCACGATTCCACGGGCTTTTTCGGCGAGGCGTTGTTTGAGCCCGGCCATCACTTCCCGGGTCTCGGCGTTCGGTTTCTTCGCGAGA
>JAHEDC010000544.1 GCA_024641425.1 Verrucomicrobiales bacterium
CACCGACGAGAATTGGGATGTGGGCAGGGAGTAATTTGCGAAGTCGGACAAGATCGGCGGGAAGGGTGGGATCATCGTGGGGGTAGACGATCGAAAGGGCCACGGCGCGGGCCCCGGTGCGAATAGCGGCCCCCGCGATATCCTCGGCAGGAAGAGAGGCTCCGAGGTAGGTCACGTTCCATCCCGACTTGCGGGCGAGGTTCGCCACGATGATGGCACCGAGTTCGTGCAATTGTCCGGGCGGGGTGGCGACGAGGAGTGACGGGGCGCCCGCATGATGGCTGAAACTGCGAACGGTCCTTGCAAGATAATCCTTGATAAAGGCGCTTGCCGCGTGCTCCTGGGCGGTGGAGAGAGTGCCCTGATGCCACTCGTCTCCGATGCGGTGGAGCACCGGCACGAGAACCCTCTCGAGCAGGCCGGAATAGCCGAGCGCGACGGAAGCCTCGTCGAAAACCCCCTCCAGCGCGGGGATGTCGAGTTGGTGGGTGGCCGAGAGAGCGCGTTCGATGAGGTTTCCAGCCTCGGAAGTGGCGGAGACTCCCTCGCCGGAAAGCCGTTTTGGCGCAGCGGGAACGACTGCCGCCTCCGCTTCATGCAGGCGCCGGAGTTCCGATAGATCGAGATTTGCAATTCTTCCGATCGCGTGGCCCATGGAGGTGAGCTTGGCGAGGAGATCCAGTTTATCGATTTCCGCGTCAGTGTAGAGCCGTCGATTGGTGTCCGTGCGTTCGGGCGAAACGGCTTGGTAGCGCTTTTCCCACACCCTCAGGACGTGCGGACTCAGGCCCGTCCGGCGGGAAACGACTTTCATATTGTGGGGTCTTTGCATGGGAAAATGGAAATAGACAGAAGTTAGACACAAACGGGGGATTGGCAAGTGCAGGAATTATTTTGAAGAAATGCATCCATCGATTATCGACAATACGTAAACAAAAATGTGACAGATCGTTTTTTACCGACATGCTGTTGGACGATTTCACAGAAAACCAAAAGCCAAAAATCAAAACCAAACCAGAATCATGAAAACCAATATCAAAGTCCTTGCCTGCGCCTCCTCCGCTGCCCTCGCCATCGTTGCTCTCGTGTCACCGGCCTTTGCCGATCAACTCAAAGAGGGTGAAAAAAAGGCCGCCGACCAGACCGTCGTGGAAATCGCGGCGGGGAACAAGGACTTCTCGACGCTTGTGGCGGCAGTGAAGGCCGCGGGCCTTGCCGAAACGTTGAGTGGGAAGGGCCCTTTCACCGTCTTCGCACCCACGAACGAGGCTTTCGCGAAACTTCCGGAAGGAACAGTCGAAACACTTCTCAAGCCGGAGAACAAGGAGAAGCTGGCCGGTATACTCACCTACCATGTGGTTGGAGCGAAGGTGATGGCTGCCGACGTCAAGCCGGGCAAGGTGAAGACGGTTAACGGTAAGGAGTTCGAGATCAAGGTGACCGATGGCACCGTGATGGTCGACAACGCGAAAGTCGTTAAGACCGACATTGTCGGTAAGAACGGCGTGATTCACGTGATCGATTCCGTGATCCTCCCCGCCGAGTAATCGGCTGGGCCCCAAGGGAGCCGGCGGACGAGCGAAAGCTTGTCCGCCGGTTTTTTTTGTCTTCGAAGGGAGGAACAAGAAAGCGCTGCGGAACTCCGCTGCGGCGGGCTATGAAGCGTCGGTGCCGGCGAGGCAGCCGGGGCAGTTTTGGGCCCAGTGGCCGGGGCGGATTTCCTCGAAGGGGGGCTGGCGATCGGTGAGGCACTTCGCAGCCTCGCCGATTTCATTGCGCACGCGGAAGGCGCAGCCGGGACCGAGGCGGGCGGGATCGGGAGGGAGCCCGGGGATGGTGTAGAGTTCCTCGCCTTTGGTCTGGAGGGCGGGAATGCTTTTCTCGAGCGCGCGGGTATAGGCGTGGAGCGGGCGGGTGAAGATTTCCTTCGCACTCGCGCGCTCGACGATGCGGCCGGCGTACATGACATTGACCTCGTCGCAGATCCTGGAGATGACGGCGAGGTCGTGGGTGATGAAGATGACGGCCATCCCCAGAGAGTGCTGGCGCTCCTTGATGAGGTCGAGGATCTCGGCCTGCACCGTCACGTCGAGGGCGGTCGTGGGTTCGTCGGCGATGAGGATTTCCGGGCGCGTGATGAGGGCCATGGCGATCATGACGCGCTGGCGCATGCCGCCGGAGAATTCGTGGGGGAACATCTTCACGCGGCGCTCGGGATCGGGAATGCCGACCTCGCCGAGAGACGTGATGGCGGCCTTGAGGGCGTCGGACTTGTTGGTGTCGGTGTGGAGGAGGAGGGGCTCCATGAGTTGCTTGCTGATCCGCATGTAGGGATTCAGCGAAGTCATCGGATCCTGGAAGATCATCGAGATCCGCTTGCCGCGGATCTTGAGGAGCTTCTGCTCGCCGCAGGAAAGGAGGTCGGTGCCGTCGAAGAGGGCGGTGCCGGATTCGATGCGGCCGGGAGGCATGGGGACGAGGCCCATCATCGAGTAACAGGTAACGGATTTCCCGGAGCCGGATTCGCCGACGATGCCGAGGGTCTGGCCTTTCTCAAGAGAGAATGAAACGCCATCCACCGCCTTCACGACGCCGTTGCGAGTGTGGAAGTAACAGCGGAGGTCTTTGACTGCGAGAAGACTCATGGGAAGTTAGTCCTTGGAGGCTTTGACGTCGAGGGCGTCGCGGAGGCCGTCACCGAGGAAGTTGAGGGCGAAGAGGGTGGCGGTGAAGAAGAGGCCGGGAATGAGCAGGAGCATGGGCTGGGTCTCCATGAGGTTGGCGCCGTCGCGGATGAGGATGCCCCAGGAGCTGTTTGGGGCCTCCACGCCGAGGCCGAGATAGGAAAGGGTAGCCTCGTAGAGGATGAAGCCTGGGATGGTGAGGGTGGCGTAGACGACGGTGGGCCCAAGGGTGTTCGGGATGATGTGCTGGAAAAGAATGCGGGTGTTCGAGAGACCGAGGGAGCGGGCGGCCTCGACGAATTCCTGTTCCTTGAGAGACATGACTTGTGCGCGGACAATGCGGCCGAGGGTGAGCCAGCCGAAAACCCCGAGGGCAATGAAGAGGGGAATAAGGTTGGCAAGACGGTCGGTGAATTCCTTGTTCCAATGCCAGGTTTCGACCAGCCAGGCCGAGCCGGAATTCGTCCAGCCGGTAAGAACCTCGCGGAGCACGATGACGACGACGAGGAAGGGGATGGCGAAAAGGGTATCGACGCCGCGCATCATGACGGCATCGGTGCGTCCTCCGGCGTAGCCGGAGACGGCGCCGTAGACGATGCCAATGGTGACGGCAACGGCGGTGGCGATGAAGCCGACGAGGAGCGAGATCTGGCCACCGTAAAGGGTGCGGGAAAAAATGTCGCGCCCGAGTTGGTCGGTTCCCAGCCAGTGCTTGGCGGAGGGCCCGGAGAACTTGTTCGCGAGGTCGATGGCGTTCGGCGGGGTGCAGAACCAGGCGAAGCCGAAGCAGAGAAAGAGCATGCCGACTACGATGACGAGGCTGGCCATGGCGAGCTTGTTCTTGCGCATGCGAAGCCAGGAGTCCCGCCAGAGGGACGAACTGGCTTCGCCGCTGTCGGGTATCTCCGGGGTATCGGTGGGAAGGGTCGTGGCCATGATGGGAGGAATTACCTGTCGCCGAGGCGGACGCGGGGGTTGAGCATGCCGTTGACGATATCGGCGGCGAGGTTCATGAGAACGATCAGGACGCCGAAGAAGAGGACGACTCCCTGGAGGAGGAAGGGATCGCGGGCCTTCACGCCATTCACGAAGTGCTGGCCCATGCCCGGCACCTGGAAGATCGTCTCCACGATGAAGGAGCCGCTGATGAGGCCGGCGAAGGCAGGGCCGATGTAGGCGACGGCGGGCAGGAGTCCGCCGCGCATGGCATGCCGGGTCAAGACCTGGAAGACGGGCACGCCTTTGGCGCGGGCGGTGCGGATGTAGTCGTTCGTGAGGATCTCGAGCATGCCGCCCCGGGTGAGGCGCGCAAGATAGGCGGCGGAGACGAGGCCGAGGGTGAAGGATGGAAGGAGGACATCGAGGGGATCGCCCCAACCGGCGACCTTGAAGAAGGGAACGTGCAGGGCGAGGGTTATCTGGAGGAGGGGGCCGATGATGAAGGCAGGCACGCAGATGCCGACCATAGCGAGGGCCATGCCAGAGTAATCGATCCAGGAATTCTTCCGTACGGC
>JAHEDC010000545.1 GCA_024641425.1 Verrucomicrobiales bacterium
CATTAAAACATCGGCGGCCCGGTGAGGCACTCACAAAACCTGCACCGGGCCGCTTGTTCCCGCAGCGCCCGACCTTGGGGGTGGCGGGCCCGCGGAGTCCGTGGGGATTATCGGATTCCCCTTCGACGAGCCTGAGGACCGAACTATGCCGGGAATCCCGCCTTTCCCCGATTGCGGGCGACCTTCCACCTTTTGCTTTTCAAATGCCCGTGGCCCGCCAAAGATACGCTCATGCCACCCGCCAAAAAGAAGGTCGCCAAACAGGTCCGCGCCGGAAACATCTTCGCCCTCATCGGAACCGACGAGGGCCGTGTGAAGGAGGAAGCGCTCCGCCTCTGCCGTGAGCGCTCGGACGAGCATTCGGCGGATTTCGCCAACGAAGTGATCGAAGGGACTGCCGACAATTCGGCCGATGCCGCCAGGATCCTCAACCAGACGATCCAGGCCCTCCAGACGCTTCCCTTCTTCGGGAAAAAGGTCGTCTGGTTGAAGAACACGAATGTTTTCGCCGACACGGTGACCGGGCGCGCGGCAGCCACTCTTGAGGGCGCGGAGGCACTCGCGAAAGTGCTCGGCGAGGGCGTTCCGGAGCAGGTCAGCTTCCTCCTCAGCGCCTCCGAACTCGACAAACGGCGCTCTTTTTACAAGCAACTCGGGAAAGTGGCGAAGATCGCCATTTTCGACAAGCCGGACCTGAGCAAGGACGGCTGGGAGCAGGTGGCGATGCAACTCGCCCGCGACCACGCCGCCGAGAGGGGGCTGCGTTTCCAATCCGAGGCGCTGGAAATGTTCGTCATGCTCGCGGGGGCCGATTCCCGGCAGATTGCCAACGAGTTGGAAAAGATCGACCTTTTCCTCGGCAAGGCCTCGCGGGAGGTCACGTCCGATATCGTAAAGCGCCTGGTCTCACAGAGCCGGGAAGGTGTGGTCTTCGAATTGGGGAACGCCCTCGAACAGCGCGACCTCCCCTATGCCTTCGAGCTGATCGACCAGCTCCTCTACCGCGGCGAAAGCGCCATCGGCATCCTCCTCGCTGCCATCGTTCCGCGCGTGCGCAACCTCCTCCAGGCGAAGGATCTCCAGGAACGCTGCGGCATCCGCTCGAACTACTACAACGACTTCACGTCCGCGCTGGCGCGCCTTCCGAAGTCCGACACCGGCCATCTGCCGGTCACGAAGGAGGGCAAGCCCAATGCCTATCCGATCTTCCTTGCTCTGCGCTCGGCGCGGAATTTCACCCTTGCCGGCCTGCGGGACGCGCTGAACGAATGCCTCGCCGCCAACCGTGCTCTCGTCACCTCCCAGCTTGATCCGAAACTGGTTCTGAACCGGCTGGTCGTGCGGATCGTGGGGAAGGGGTGACGTTCGGGGGAGACGAAAGTTTCTTATTGTCACGTATACGGGATATTTATAAAAGAAAGCGCGTGAGGGCAATAAATGCCGAATTTTCGCAACCCGTCCTATGAAATACCGAACGATCTCCCTCTCCCTCATTACTTTATTGGCGATCTGTTCCGATACCTTCGGCACTCTGATTTTCGTGCCAATCGACATCACGACAGGCACAGGCTCGTCGGCGACCCAATCGACGCCGGCCGCAGGCGTTACTCCTCCGGGCAACGGTTTCCCGAATAACGCGCTCAATGGAAATCTGGGGGACTTCACTCACACTTCGTCCCTCGATCCGAATCCGGCCTGGACGGGGAATCTTGGAAGAAGCGAGACTTTCAACACGATTTTGATCTACAACCGAACGAGTTGTTGTGCCGAGCGTCTCTCTGACATTACGCTCACCCTGAAAGATAGCTCCAACAACACGCTTTTCACTTCACCCGTATTGAATCCGGGCAACGTGCTCGCGAGCCCCGGGTTCCTGACGGTGAGTCTTGAGAATCCGGTAACGGCCAGCCAGATTGTGGTGGCCCGTGACGGGGCCAGCCTTGTCGGAGCGCAGGGGATTCTTTCCTTGGGTGAAGTCCGGATCGGGAACATCGCCGATACGGATATCCCGCTCGGGACGAATCTCGTGCGCGCGAATATCGCCGGCATGACCGTCGCCCAAGCCCCGACCTCCGCGAGCCCTCCTGGCGGTGGTATCGCGATCAACGGAGTGGACGGGAATCTCGCCAATTTCACCCACACCAACGCGAACGTGAACGTGAACCACACTTGGCGGGTTGATTTCGGCGAGGAAATGCGCATCGAGAGTGTCAAGTTGTTCAACCGCTCCAACTGCTGCGGCGAGCGCCTTCGGAACATCACGGTTTCCGTGCTCGATGCTGGAGGAACAACGGTTCTCGCTTCTGCCGTCCTCAATCCTGAGAATATCCTCGGTTTCACCGGAACCAATCAGCCGGGGCTTGAGGTGGATTTCGTGACCCTGAATGGAGGGAATCCCGTCGTCGGCAAGACCGTTGTCGTGACCCGAACCCCATCGGCGACCGGGCCCACCCCTGACGATCAGAGCGTGCTTTCCCTCGGGGAAGTCGAGGTCATCGGAGGTTCGGCGGGTTTATCCGCGCCTTTTGTGATCACCGGCCTTGCGGTGGCCCCGGGTTCTGCCCTCGTGTCGTTGACCTGGAATTCGAAGCCGGGAAAAATCTACGCCGTCGACCGGGGAACAGACCTTAGCGGTTGGGCGGAGGTCACTGACAATGTGATGTCAGAGGGAGCGGCCACGACCGAAACCATCGTGGGCCCTCCCGGGAATCTGCCCGCCGAATACTATCGGGTGCGGGAATTGCCCTGAGATCACCCTTAATTTCGTTTTTGGTCGAATTGGCTTGACTAAAAACGCCCGAGTTCGCAAAGATCACCCTCGCTCAACGGAATATCCTCCTTTTCTCATGAAACATCTGTTCGCCCTCAACCTCCTTTTGTTCGCTCTCACTTCGAGTGCCCGTGCGACCTTGGCCTTTATACCCATTGACATCACGACCGGGACGGGTTCGACAGCCACCATGTCGACTCCGGCCGCTGGGGTGACGCCGCCCGGAAACGGATTCGCGACCAATGCCCTCAACGGCAATCTGGGTGACTTCACCCATACAAGTTCCCTGGATCCGAATCCAACTTGGACCGGAAATCTGAACCGCAACGAGACCTTCAATACGATCCTGGTCTACAACCGGAGCAGTTGTTGCGGGGAACGGCTATCGGATATCACGGTGAGCGTGCTCGACAGCTTCGATGCACCGATATTCACGACCGGGGTGCTCAATCCCGCGAATGCGCTTGGTGCTCCCGCACTCTTGTCTGTGAACACCGGGGCGGCCGTCACCGGTAGCCAGATTCGCGTTGCGCGGGATGGTGCCAGTCTCATCGGAGCCCAGGGGATCCTCTCCATCGGGGAAGTGCGGATTGGAAACCTGATGGATGTCTTCCTTCCCCTTGGGACAAACCTGACCCAGTCGAACATTGCCTCGATGACCGTCGCCCAGTCTCCCACTTCTGCGAGCCCTCCTGGAGGTGGCTTTGCCGGCAATGCGGTGAACAACAATTTCGCGGACTTTACGCACACGAATGCCAATGAGACGGTGGACCATACTTGGCGGGTTGATTTCGGCGAGATGATGCTTCTCGAGAGCGTTTCGATGTTCAATCGTTCGAACTGCTGCGGCGAGCGCCTCCGCGACATCACGGTGTCCGTGCTCGACGGCATGGGCGGAACGGTCTTCACGTCCGCCCTGCTCAACCCGGGGAATATTCTGGGCTTCACCGGAGTTAACCAAGGGGGACTGGACGTTAATTTTTCCGCGCTCAACGGAGGGAGCCCCATCGTGGGCAGGACGGTGGTCATCACACGCACCCGCGACGCCGTGGGTCCCACGGCGGATGACCGGAGCGTCCTTTCCCTTGGAGAAGTGCAGGTCTTCGGCGGCACGATCCCCGAGCCTTCCTCGGTGCTATTCCTCGGGTTTTCGGCTTTCGCGCTCTTGTTCCGCCGTCGTCGCTAGACGCCGAATTCTTGAGAGGAAGACGACCGGAATCCACTGCTTCTCGAAGGGCGAAAGGCCCCGCGATGAGCGAGGCGGCGTTGGCGCCGTGACTTTTCAAAACCGGCTTCGAAATGGCGGTTCCCCCACGGGCCCGACGGGGAAGGGCGGAGGTGTTGAAGGGCCCTCATGCCCGTGGCTCAGGAACGCCGGCTCTTCTGGAAGACTTCGACGTCGTAGACGTTCCCCGAACCA
>JAHEDC010000087.1 GCA_024641425.1 Verrucomicrobiales bacterium
GATCCGATCACCCAGGCCGATTACTACCGCTTCCGCGCGGTTTTCGAACCCGCTTTCGATTGGCAGCAATGGCGCAATCCGGCCCAGCGCTTGTATTCGCTCTACACCCCGGAGGAACGGGCTGCCGCCGACGCGATCGAACAGCAGGCCCAGGCCATCGATGCCGAGGCGCAGGCGATGTCGAAGAAGTTCCTCGACGAGATCTTCGAGAAGGAGATCGTCAAGCTCCCCGAACCCGAGCGCGAGCCCTACCGTGCGGCGCGGGCGAAACCCGAGGCCGAACGCAGCCCCGAAGAGCAAACCCTCATCAAGAAGTATCCCTCGGCCCTCGCCCTCTATTCGCTCGATCTCTACGACCCCGCCTTGCAGAAGCAGGTGACGGATAAGGCCGCGGAAGCGACGGCCCTGCGTGCCACGAAACCGGCCGAGGGCAAAGTCATGGCCCTGACCGAAGTCAAGGGCATGGTGCCGGAAACCAAACTCTTCCATCGCGGCGACCACGACCAGCCAAAGCAAGCGCTGGGACCGGGAGAACTCACGGTACTCGCGACCCCGGCGGTCGAGCCCTTCCCGGCGACCCCGCTCGAATCCGGGTCCAGCGGACGTCGCCTCGCCTACGCCCGCTGGCTCACCAGCGGCCAGCATCCCCTCGTGGCCCGCGTCCTCGTGAACCGCTTCTGGCTCCACCACTTCGGACGGGGTCTCGTCAACACACCGGGCGACTTCGGCCGCCAGGGCGAACTTCCGAGCCATCCCGAACTCCTCGACTGGCTGGCCAACGCCTTCATGGACGGCGGATGGAAACTCAAACCCCTCCACCGGCTCATGGTCACGAGCACGACCTACCGCCAATCTTCCCGGAACGAAGACTCGCTCCGCACCGACCCTGACAACCGGCTCTACGGGCGCTTCAAGCTCCAACGCCTCGACGCCGAGGCCCTCCGCGATTCCCTCCTCGCTGTCGCCGGCACCCTGAATCCCGCGCCCTTCGGCCCCCCCCTCAGCATCGCCCGCGACCCGTCCGGACGCATCGTCGTCGGGCGCGAGGAACACAACGCGAACGGCGATGTCATCAACGTCGCGAATCTCGGGCCCGACGGCTCCCGCCGCTCGATCTACGTGCAAGCGCGCCGCAAGACCCCGCTCACCGTGCTCGACAGCTTCGATGCTCCCACCATGCTCCCGAATTGCGAGATCCGCTCCTCGACGACCGTCGCACCGCAATCGCTCCTCCTCATGAACGACAGCTTCGTCCTGGAGATCTCGCGCACCCTCGCCATCCGCCTGCGCCAGGAATTCCCCGGTGACGCCCGCGGCCAGATCGCCGCCGCGTGGCGACTTCTCTTCAGCGAGGAAACTCCCGAAGCCGACCTTCAGCGCGGCCTTTCCTACCTCGCCGAACAGGCCGAAACCCTGCGTGTCTATCACGACGGCCAAACGCGCGCCGCCGAGGCCCCGGCACCCGATCCCGGCCTCGATGCCTTGGCCAGCCTGTGTCAGATCTTCTGCAGCTCCAACCGCTTCCTCTATATCGAATGAACCGCGCTCCCCTCTCCTCCCGCCGCCGCTTCCTTCGCACCGGGAGCTTCGGTCTCGGCTCGCTCGCTTTGGCCACCCTCCTCCGCGAGGAAGGCCTGCTCGCGGCACCTGTCAAACCGCTCGTCGACGGCCCAGCACGCTACGATCTCCTGCCGAAGCATCCCCATTTCGAACCGACCGCGAAGGCGATGATCTCCCTCTTCATGATGGGCGGCCCCTCGCAGATGGATCTCTTCGACCCGAAGCCGATGCTGACCAAGTTCGACGGGCAGAAATTCCCCGGCGAGATCAAATACGACAACCTCGCGGAAGCCTCGTCGAAGGTCTTCGGCTCCCCGTGGAAGTTCTCGCCCCACGGCCAGTGCGGCACGGAACTGAGCGAGCTGCTCCCGAACCTCGGCGCGATCGCCGACGACATCACGCTCATTCGCTCGATGCACTCCGGGGTGAACAACCACGCGCAGGGACTCTACGCCCTCAACAACGGGCGCAACACCGCCGGACGCCCGACCCTCGGCTCCTGGCTCTCCTATGGCCTCGGCAGCGAGACCCGCGAACTTCCCGCCTACATGGTGCTGGCCCATCCCGACGGTCTGCCCACTTTCCAGGGCGAGCATTTCACCAACGGCTGGCTGCCCTCGCTCTACCAGGGCACGCTCATCCGTCCGACCGAGCCCCACATCCTGAACCTCGACCCTCCCGCCGCCCTTGCCGGCCGCGCCCAGCGACGCCAGCTCGATCTCCTCGCCTCCCTCAACGAGGCCCACCTCGCCGAGCATCCCGGCGAACTCGATCTCCAGGCCCGCATCGCCAGCTACGAACTCGCCGCCCGCATGCAGACCGCCGCCAAGGAAGCGCTCGATATCTCCGGCGAACCGGAATCGATCAAAAAACTCTACGGCGTCGACAATCCCCAGACCCGCGACTACGCCACCCGCTGTATCATCGCGCGGCGATTGGTCGAACGCGGCGTCCGCTTCGTGCAGGTGCTCAATTCCGGACAATCGTGGGACCACCACGGCTCCATCGTTTCCGCACTGCCCGCCCTCTGCCTCGCCACCGACCAGCCCAGCGCCGCCCTCGTCACCGATCTCAAGCAGCGAGGACTCCTCGACTCGACCGTCGTCCACTGGGGCGGCGAGATGGGCCGGCTCCCGGTGCTCCAGAACGACATCGGACGCGAGAAATGCGGGCGCGATCACAATACCCACGGCTTCTCCCAATGGGTCGCCGGCGGCGGCTTCCGGCGCGGCCATGTCCACGGCGAAACCGACGAATGGGGCCACCAGGCCGTGAAGGACATCGTCCACCACTACGACTGGCACGCCACCCTCCTCCACTGCTTCGGCCTCGACCACACCCAGCTCGCCTACAAGCGCAACGGCATCGCCGCCACCCTCACCGACGGCCAGGGCGGCCAAGTCATCGGCGATCTCCTGGCCTGAGGGAATCGCGATTCCGAGACGAGAGGCCGCCCTCATTCCTTGGCGGAGATCACTCGCGAATTCCCTTCGGTTACTGCATCCCGTTGCCGGATAGACGCGCCTCCATTCCGGGATCCCACTTTTCGTCCAGACGTATCAGGGTAAGTTCGTATACGAGCATCGTGTTCTCAGGAAGATCTTGGTAGGTTTTCCGCTCAATGTAAGTAAGATTGGGTGGCACCACGATTCTCCGTTGTCCTCCCACTTGCATTCCAAGAAGACCGTATTCGATTCCCACACAACAATCGCGAGCTCCCACACGAATGGGGTATGGGGCATCTCCATCGGACGCGAAGAGGACAGTTCCCCTGGATCTTGTGCACCGACAATGACAGACTGCAACGTCGCCCGGCACGACCCTGCGCCCGGTGCCGATCTTATTGTCGGTTATGCGCAGGCTGCGGGGTGCTTTCATGCCTGGACAAGTTGGAAATCTCGCTCAACCCTGGCCCTCTGATCCCATCACCCGAAGACATCCAGCACCGGCTTCCCCTTGCCGTCCTCGGTGGCGTAGAACGGGCGTTTCTCGATGTCGAAGGCGGTATCGGGGGAGATGCCCATCGCGTGGAAGATCGTCGCGTGCAGGTCGGAGACGCTGACGGGATTCTTCGTCGCGATCAGGGGACGCTCGTCAGCGGTTTCTCCGTAAAGGTAACCCTTCTTGACTCCACCCCCGAACATCAGCACACTGCTGCCGCCGGTGAAGTGGCGGTGCTGGCCGTAGTGCACCATTTCCTTCAGCACGTCGGTCTTCGCCCGTGACTGGTCCCGCGCGTTGCTTCCGGGCACACCCTCGATCATCATGTCGCGGCTGAACTCACTGGCCACGACCACGAGCGTCCGATCCAGCAGGCCGCGTTCCTCCAGATCGCGGATCAATTGCGCGATGGGTCGATCGACTTCGCCCTTCAGCCGCTTCACCGTTTCGTGGCCATTCTCGTGCGTGTCCCAGTGGACAAAGGGCACATACTCGGTGGTCACTTCAAGGAAGCGCGCCCCCGATTCCGCGAGCCGCCGCGCGAGGAGACAGCCGAGCCCGAAACGCCCGGTATTGTAGGTGTCGTAGCTTTCCTTCGGTTCCAAAGCGAGGTCGAAAGCCTTGGCTTCCGGTGCACTGAGCAAACGGTAGGCGTTATCCATCGCCTGCATCATCGATTCCCGCTGATAGGCACTCCCCGCCCGCCCAACAGGGCTTTTCTCCACGAGCTTCTTGTAGTGCTTGAAGCGGTCCGCGAAGCGCCCCGGCGTCATTTCCCGCGGAGGACGCACGGCTTCCACCGCCTGATCGGGAAAGGGAAGGAGAAACGGCCCGAACTCACTCCCAAGAAAACCGGCCGTATGAAAGGCCTTCAATTCCTCCTTTTCCCCGACATCCTCAAGCCGCTGCCCGATGTCGATAAAGGCGGGCATGGCCGGCACCCGCGGACCGAGCACCTTCGCCATCCAGGCCCCGATGTGCGGCGCGGCCACCGTCTGCGGGGGCACATAGCCGGTGTGCCAGTGGTACTGGTGCCGGGAATGCAGGATGTGTCCGAGATCCGGCTGGACGTGCGAACGGATCAGCGTCGCGCGATCCATGACCTGCGCCAGATTCTCCAGCCCTTGCGTCAGCTTGATGTGATCGACGTTCGTATCAATGGCCGGGAACGTGCTCAGGATCTTGTCCACGGAAAGCCCGACCTCGAACGGAAGATACCGTTTCGGATCCAACATGTCCGGCGCGGCCATGCCCCCCGCCATCCAAAGGAGGATGCACGTATCGGCCTTGGCCGCCGGATGAATGACCTTATGCTCGCCCTCCGCGAATAAACGAGGCACTCCGGCCGCCATCGCGGCCGTCGAGGCGAGGCCAAGTTTCCTTAGAAAATCCCGGCGCGATTCGAAGGGAAGGTGGGAAGGGGACGTGGGAGTTTTCATGAGAGGATCGGGCTAGATCGGAACTATCGGATCAGTTGGAATTCCGGGAGCATCAATACCGCCCAAAGCAAATCGGAAACACCCGGTAGCGCGACCGGTTCCCCTATGATATCGCGGGCAACCTCCCATTCGACCCCTTCCGGCGCGCGCCCGAGGGCCTCCCGGTATAGAGACTCCGCAAGGACATCGACCGGGGAGTTCGCATGCTCGGCAAGCAGTTTGGCGGCACCTTTTTCAAGGAGGGCGACGAACTCCTTCCCGTTGTTCAATTCCAGCGCCTGGAGCGTGCTCAACTCGGCGGGCCGGGTGGTGACAACCTGCTCACGGTTCGGGCGTCCGAGGGCGCGCATGAGAAGCGACGCATTCACGAGCGAGGCCCGCACCGGGCCGACTCCCTCGGCCCGTGTCACCGGGGCCGCGATTTTATCCGGCCCGGCGCCGGCAATCTTCCACACCGCATCCACGAACTGTTCCGCCGTCATCCGCTTCATCACCGGCCCCTTGAAAACATACTCCTCCACCGGACCCATGTAAGGATCCACACTCTGCGACTGGTAGGTGCGGGAGGTCACGATCAGTTCCATCAGCTTCTTCAGATCGTATCCGTCGTCGACGAGACGCGCACCGAGATAGTCGAGCAGATCCTCGCTCCACGGCCGGTTGCCCATGATGTCAACCGGCTCAACCAGACCACGCCCGAGCAGGCGCTGCCAGATCCGGTTTACGACGGTGCGTGCGAGCCGGCCGTTTTCCGGCGAGGTCATGAGGGCGGCGGTTTGCTTCAGACGCTCCTTCGGAGGCGCGGTCGGATCGATCGTTCCGAGTTCGGGAAAGAGGAACGCCGCCTTCGCGATCTCGCCCGTCGGCTTGTCGCAACGATGCAACTCCAGGGGCGACGGCGCGATGATCGCGGCCAGCGCATACGCGTCGGCGAGTTTCCAATCGTTGATGAAGCTGTCGTGGCAGGACGCGCACTTCATGTTTTCCCCCAGAAAAACCTGCGAGATATTCTGCGCGAACTGGACCTCCTGCACTTGGCTCGCGTTCACGTTTCCCCTCCATTTGATTCCCCGGATGAACCCTTCGGTTTCCGGAGTGGCGTCGATCAATTCCCGAACGAAGGCATCGTAGCCCTTATTGTCCCATAACGCCTGGTAGAGCCAGCCCGAAACCTGCTTGCGACCGCCATCGATGAATCCCGTTCCGGCGTAGTCGTTGCGAAGGAGGTCATTCCAAAAACTGAGCCAATGCTCGGCATAGTCCCTTCGGCGACCGAGAAGTTCCCGCGCGACGCGCGCGCGCTTGTCCGGGGCATTGTCTGCCAGGAAGGCTTCCACTGCCGCCGGTTCCGGAAGGAGACCGACGAGATCGAGAGAGACGCGGCGCAGATACGTCCGGTCATCGAGCGCTGCCGGAGCTTCGATTTCCTTCTCTTCAAGATAGGCGCGCACAATGCGGTCGATCGGATTGATGTCCCCATCGGCGCCGGGCAGTTTCACGCGACGGGGCTTCACCGGTGACTTCCAACCCGACTTCTTGAACGTGAGTCCTTCTTCCCAAGGCAGCCCTTCATCAATCCAGCGTTTCAGCACCAGGACTTCCGCTTCCGCGAGTGGCTCGGACTCAGGCGGCATACGCTCGTCGGGATCGGAATGCAGCACGCGAAGCATGATCTCGCTCTCCTGGCTATTTCCGGCGAGGGCCCCTTCCGAATCGAGGAGCGCCTCGCGCGTATCCATCGAGAGCCCGCCCTTGTATTTTCCGTTCGTGTGGCACTTGACGCACTTTTCCTTGAGGAGAGGCAGCACCTCGTGGGAAAAATCAACGGCGGCAGGGGCGAGCGTTGACGCTCCCAGGACAACGGTTGAGGCAAGGATCAGGATTCTCATCGTTTCGGACAACTCGTGGCTGCTCTCATTCACATAACGACCGAACGCGCCAGAAAGTTGGATCGGGGGCAATCGCGGCTGCTTCCACATGACTGCTGGTCGAGCTGGTGGCCTCGAGCGTGACCGCATCGGTCCAGGATATTAAATCATGGCTGCGCTCAAGAGTGTAGCTTGCCCCCGGCGTACTTGTCCACGTCACCAGCCAGTCTCCTGATCCATCCTTTTCAGGAACAGCGAGCACGGGAAGCGGCGGCGGCGCGATTCCGATGCCCGTGAAAACATAGGCGGCACCCGCGGCGCTGGAATTATTCGCCAACTCCCCCCCGTTGATACCCGTGGCCCCACTGTCCTCCTTGGAAGCACCGACGATCAGCGTCTCGCCCGCAATCGCCACGGAAGTGCCGAATTCGTCGCCGGCATCGGTATTGGACGCCTTCAGATAGGTTCGCTGGGTCCATTCCGACACCCCGCGTTCGAAGAGGTAGACCGCTCCCGCCGACAAGGCGTTGTTATCCGCTTGGTCGCCCCCGACGCCAACCGCCGCACTGTCCTCGAGACGCGCCGTCACCGCGAGAACGCTTCCCTCAAGGGCCAGAGCGTGCCCGAATTCATCGAACGCCTCCGTGTTCGATGCCTTGATATAAGCTTCCTGCGACCACACGCCACCGATCCTCAGGAACGCGTAGGCCGCGCCCGAATTCATCCGTGGAGCTTCCCCCGTGCCACCATTCACGCCGGTGCCTCCGCCGGCTTCGGTCGGGGCACCCACCACCAGGCGATCACCCGAGACCGCCACCGCCATGCCAAATTGTCCCAATACCATTGGATTGCTGGCCTTCAGGTAAGCCTGCTGCGTCCATGCGGTGCCGGCGCGGTTGAAGACATACGCCGCTCCGGCATTGCTGAGGCTGTTGTTCGATCCGTTCCCATTTACCCCGCTCGCCGAGCTATCCTCGGCAGGCGCTCCGACGACAACCGTATCGACCGCAACGTCAACCGTTCGCCCGAAATTGTCAGACGTGTCGGGGTTCGATGCCTTGAGATAAGCCTGCTGCGTCCAGACTCCGGCCCCACTCCGCACGAAAACATACGCAGCGCCGGAACTTGAAAAGCTGTTGTTCCCACCATCACCATTGATCCCGCCGACATTGCTATCCTCGAAGGGCGCGCCCACCACGATCGTATTGCCCGAAAGCCGAACACTGTAGCCGAACTGGTCACCAAGCCCCGTATTGGAGGCCTTGAGATAGGCCTCCTGGGTCCAGAAGCCCTCGGCGTCGCGCGTGAACACATACGCCGCCCCTGCGCTCGCGAAGGTGTTGTCCGCCTCGTTCCCGTTGATCATCGACGCACTGCTCGCCTCGTCCGGAGCGCCGACGACAAGGGTATCGCCCTCAAGATCGACGGAGAAACCGAAGTCGTCCTCCGTGTTCGTATTCGAGGCCTTCAGATAGGCCTGCTGGGTCCAGAGCCCGTTCTCTCGGACGAAGACATAGACGGCACCGGCGTCCATCGCCGCATTGCTTCCCTGGTTTCCTCCGAAACCGGTTGCATTGCTGTCCTCGTTCGGCGCACCCACCACGGCCGTATCGCCGGAAAGCGCCACGGAAAAGCCGAACGCATCGTCCCTGCCCGTATTCGATGCCTTCACGTATGCTTCCTGTTGGAAAAGCGGATCGATGACGATGGGATAGACGGCTCCCGCATCATCGACCTCGATACCCACTTTCCCGTCATCGCACGAAAATTCCGCCGCTAGCGGATTTCCGTTCGCATCCCACACCACGAGTTTGCGGTAGAACGCCACGATCCGGCCGCTTTGGTCGCAGAGGGAAATCCCGTCTCCGGCGCCTTTCAGGCACGGAACCAGATCGCCTTCGACCATCATTTCCAGCCGGAGGTTCCCCTCCCGATCCGGGATGGGACGCTCCCTCAGGTTGAAGCCGTGTTCCAAGCCCTCGGGGCCGTTTACGAACCACTCGGTGATCCCCATCTCTGATCGAAGGATTTCGACCCGGCAGCCTTCCGCGCGCACACTTCCGTCCTCCACTCGCCGCTCCTCCGTATCCCTTACCACGCGCGTCAAGGACCACACGGAGTGAAATTGCTTCCGGCCCCCGGATCCCGATCGCGCACTCACTTCAAGACGGAGGCCTTTCGAATCGAAATCACAGGAAAACCGATGCGCGGGGTTCGCCGCCTCGGCAAAAACGCCGTCGCCGCCGTCGGCAAGGCGCACCCCAAACCGCGCCCCCGCAATCGCCTCGTCGAGGGTGCGATAGGACGGCTCCGCCGCGGAAAGGGATGCGGAGAACAGGGCGATAAGAGGTGGAACGAAACGATTCATGTCGTGGAAAGCTCCTTACCATCGCTTTTCTACCACCTGTGGCGCAACCCCTTTTCCATCCCCCATTCCGCCGGATCCACCCCGTAGAAATCGCGCAATGCCCCGTAAAGTGCCCGGTCCTCCCTTCGCAAGGCCTGCGGTTTCTCGAAAAACGTCTCGGTAGCTACCGCGAAGAACTCGCCCAAATCCGTCGCTCCGTACGGGTCCATCACGGTGGAGCGCCCGCGGCGGGTTCTTTCCACATGCCTTTCGTAGGCGCGTTCCAGGACCTTCGCCCGGCGCGCGCGCCCGGCTCCGTCCCCTAATCCGGGAGCCCCATCGTTCTCTCCGTTATTCTGATCGAGTTGGTGCGCGAATTCATGGAGCACCACATTCACCCCATCCGAAGGATTTCGCGCGCCCTCGAGCACACTGGCCCAGGAAAGCAGGACCGAGCCCGTGCTCCAGGATTCGCCGAGCAGCGGTTCCTCATCATCCGGAGGCTCGGGGAATTCCCCCTGATCCTCTGGCCCCCACCGGGATCGACGCCGTGGGACGAAATCCTCGTCGTAGATCAGAATCGAATGCAGGTCGCCGAAATCCCCGTTCCGCCCGCCGAGCAAAAGGAGGCAGGCCTGGCCCGCGATCGTAACGCGCATCTCGTCCGTCACCTCGCAGACGGCACCACAGGCTTCGAAATTCTTTTCCGCGATGAAAACCTGGAGGTAGCCGTGGAGGATTCCCTTCAGTTCCTTCGGCAATCGCCTGTAAAGCCAGACCTTATCCTCAAGAATCCTCATCCACTCTACAGGAAGCGGGCGGCGCATCAATTCAGCCCGCCACAAGCGATGCTTTCGACGCCTCCAGAGGAAGGAACCAAGCACTGCGACCAATGCCCCGAGGGAGATGTAAACCAGAGGATGCACAAGGATGACGAGCTGTGGAAAAGACGAATCTCGCACACGCCGCCCGACGTGCCAGCCGAACGCGTGCTCGCATCGGGGACGGGCATTTTCCATATTTGCAATCCGGCATTCTTCCTGCTTAGTACTTTCCCACAGCGCGCGCGCGTCGAAAATTCCCTCGGCGTCACGTGCGGGATTGACTTCCCTTCCCCCCACCTTAACCTTCTCGAACCATGGCTTTCCGAATCGACACAGCGATCATCCGCGGCGAGATCAATAACGAGGTCCACGGTCAGGTCACCGGCAAGCTTTGGATCGCCGACCGCGAGGATCCCATCATCCTTCGCCTGCGGGGCAACGCGCACCGCGACATTGCCGGTTGCCACCTTTCCTTCGTCAATACGAAGGTGAAACCCCAGGCGAGTTCCCAGTCTCTCGCCACGGAGCAGGAGGGCGCTGTCGGGGACATGACCGCCTCAAGAAAGGTGAAGATTCCCACCATCCCGGACGATGAAATCTACGCCCGGATCGACCGCAAGGAAGCCATTCCCACCTGCCTTTCCAACTGCCTCTACCTTGAATGGTTCAGCCAGGCAAACGGTCGCGTTGTCATCGAAGGCACCGACTTCAAAATCCGCGTCTCCGAGCCCCAATGGACCCTCGCTCCCGAAGAGGAAGCCGAACAGATCGACGAGAATTCCCTGCAGATGCGAAACTTCATTGAGGAAATCGCCGATCGGCTTTCCGGCGAAGACCCTGGCAGCGGCGACAGCCGTCCTCTCGACGAGTTCGAATGGGAGGAACGCCTCAAGGAGTCCGACCGCATCACCGACGCCTATATGGAGGCTCTGGACAAATACCGCGACCATCCCGATCAAGACCGCGCCGTCGCCCGCGCCATGGGCTGGGACGCCATCGCCGACGAGTGCGACACCTCGGATCCTTGGGACGACGACATGAATCCCGAGATGGATTTCAGTGACGAGGAAGACGAAGACGAAGACGAAGAGGACGGCGATTCCGCAGCCATGGACGACGAAGACGAGTTCTTTTTCGGTGAGGGCGACGACGATGATCTCGACCAGCACCACCCCCTCTACGAACGGGTTCATTCCTTCACGGTGATCCTCACCGGATACGCGCAGTCCCGCGGACTGATGGATCCCGTCGATAAGGATAAAGGCTCCCCGTCACCGTTGCAAAACGTGGTTTTCGCAACGATGGACCTTGCCGCGAAACTCGCGGGTGCCCTCAACGGTCTCGGCAGCGGGCTCGACCCCGAGCCGGGTCTCGTCATCGCCTGGCTGAAACGCGGCCTCCCCGTATTGGATCGCGCCCTCAGCGGCTGCGAACAGGCCGTGACCGAAAAGCGGGTCGATCCCGGTTGGATCGCCGAAGTGAGGGCGGAACTTTTCGAGATCCGCACCCAGATGCTGGAACTCATTCAGCAATTCCGGAATCAATTGCCCTGAGCCGCTGAACTCGGCGGGCGATGTGCAGATTCCGGGAATGAATTGCAACTCCGGCCCGTCGTATGGGTTACACTGATGTCTTCCTCCAAGGAGATCCTCTGCCAATTCCTTCCCCGCCATGCCGAATCGCTCCCTCTTCCACGCAGCCGTAGCCATCGCGGTCGGCATCCTCGCATGGTTGGTCTTCACCTTCGTCCGCATGGGGGGAGATCCCCCGACACTCGCCGAACGACAAATGAAGCCCATCGAAGAGGCGATGCGGGAGCAATCACCAGGGGTCAAGCCCGCCATTTCGGATAAGGATCTTCAGGATTTCGCCGATGAACTGGGCGGGGAATTCGCCGACGTGCTTCTCAACTCCCTGCTCAAGGACTTCCTTTCAAGCAAGGACGCGATCCGTAACCAGGCCACCCTCCGCTTCTCGTCCGACGAAGCAATGCGAAACTTTCTCGCCGGCAAATTCGGCTCCGGCATCCGCATCCTCGACACCCTCGACGGTCTGCGCGCCGTGAAGATCGGATTCGACAGCGCTCAGGATCTCTGGGATGCCCTCGCACAGTCGGGCCTTCAAAGCGGGGATGTCGATATCGGCGCGAATTATGTTGTTTCCTACCCTCGAGTCCCCAACCCTAGCGATCCCTCGTCCGACATCGCCCCCCAACCCGATGCCGTCGGCTTCGGCTACGGTCTCTTCGATTGGCTTGGCATTGCCAAGCTCGACATCTCCCAATGGGGCCGAGGGGTGAAGATCGCCGTCATCGACGGCATGATCCAATCACACGCCACTTTCCGCGACGGCCAGGTGCGCGTCTTCGACCTTCTCGGAACCGAAATCAGCCCCGATGACGGCCACGCCACCGCCGTCGCCGGCGTCATCGCCGGCAATGACAAGGGTGCTCCCGGCATCGTCCCGGGCGCCGAGATCTACGGTTACCGCGTGCTCGACAGCAATGGTTACGGCGATAGTTTCACCCTTGCCAGTGCCATCACCCAGGCCGTCGATGCCGGCATTAAGATCATCAACATCAGC
The DNA here is from genome assembly GCA_024641425.1 of Verrucomicrobiales bacterium. GTDB lineage: Bacteria > Verrucomicrobiota > Verrucomicrobiia > Verrucomicrobiales > DEV007 > JAHEDC01. The sequence continues at coordinate 12,563 of JAHEDC010000087.1, forward strand.
CTCGGTTCTTATGGAGACAGTATCGTCGTCTCCGACGCCGTGGCCTACGCCGCAAAGAATGGAGCCCTGATCATCGCCGCCGCCGGTAATGACGGCGCGAATTCAATCACCTTCCCTGCCGGCTACGCCTCCGTGATCTCCGTTGGCAGCGTCGAGGCCAAGGGCGAGCACATGAATTTCTCGAACTCCGGCAGCAATCTCGACATCGCTGCTCCCGGCTACGTCATTCCCGCCGCCTGGCCAGGCGGCCAGCTGGTAGAATTCAGTGGCACCTCCGCGAGCGCCCCGGTCACCACCGCCTCCATCGTGGCGCTCATGTCCGTTTATCCAAGCCTCTCCCCAACCCAGGCCTACAACCTCCTCGCCAGCTACGCGAACGAGGCCGGTGCCCCCGGCGTCGATCCGCAGCACGGGGCAGGCAACGTCAATCTCGCCCGCCCGATCGCCGGCACCACACCAGGCGTCATCGATGTCGGTGTCGCCAGCAACTACTATGATCCCGCAACCGCGAAATCCGGCCAACTCCCCACCCTCCAGGTCACGGTCGAAAACCGTGGCACCGATCCCGTCTACAACGTCCAGGTCGGCGTGACCGGGGACAACCAGCAGCAGAACTTCAACGTCAGCTATCTCGCCCCGGGCGCTACCCAGACCCAGAACGTCCCGCTCAACGTCAACGACGTCGCCGCCGACGGCTACATCCACATCAATACCGCCGTCGACCTCACCAGCGGCGGCAGCGACCAGCGCTACTACGACAACCGCCTCCAGTCGCTCATCACGCCACCGGCCACGAAGTAGCCGCCCCTCGACAACCGCGCGCTCCGGGCTACACTAAGGAATGGCCACCACCGGAACCCGGAAATCCAGCGCCGCGAGGACTCCCGCGAGAAAGCACCGCGTGCCCGGAGCCCTCGCGGGCCCGCCCGCCGCCATCCCTCCGCTCGAGAACGGCGCGCGCCTCACCGCCACCGAATTCCTGCGGCGCTTCGAGGCCATGCCCGAACTCAAGAAAGCCGAACTCATCAACGGCATCGTTTACATGGCCTCCCCCGTCCGATCCAACCATCACGGCGAGCCCGACAGTCTCCTTCAGACTTGGCTCGGCAATTACTCCATTTCCACCCCCGGCACGCGAGCCTCGACCAACGCCACTACCCAACTTGGCCCGGACGATGTTCCCCAACCTGACGCCTGCCTCCGCATCCTCCATGAAGGGCAGGCAACTCTCGACGTCAAAGGCTACATTACGGGCCCACCCGAGTTCGTCGCCGAGATCGCCGCCAGCAGCAAATCCATCGACGCCGGAGCCAAACGCGACTCCTACCGGCGCTACGGCGTGCTCGAATACCTCGTCTGGCGCACCGAGGAGGCCGCCCTCGACTGGTGGGTTCTCGAGGACGACGACTACCTTCCCCTCCCCGCCGACAAGCGCGGCATCCTCCGCAGCCGGGCCTTCCCCGGCCTCTGGCTCAAGCCCGAAGCCCTCCTCGCCCTCGACGGCCCCGCCGTCATGAAGACCCTCCAGGCCGGCCTCGCCAGCAAGGCCCACCAGAAATTCGCCGCCACTCTGGTCGGAAATTCCGGATAGGCCCGTTCCCCTGTAACGCGCTTCCGTCTGGATAGGGAGAACTCCCCTGCCTATGATGGAAGCCTTGAAAGAAACCCCGATTCCCGATCCCGCCCCGGACGGCCCTGCCTCCGAGCGCCGCTTGGAGGACCTTGTCCGCGAGCACGGCCCCGCCGTCCGCGCCGTCCTTCTCCGCCGTTACGCCGGAGCGCTCGGCGGCTCGGACATCGACGACGTCCTCGCCTCCGCCGTCCACCGGCTCTGGCGTTCCCGTGACCGGCTCGTGGACCTCCAATCCCCGCGCGCCTGGTTCCTCCGCATCTCCGACAACCTCGCCCGTGATGTCCTCCGCTTCGGCTGGCAAAGGCACGCCAGCTCGAAGTCCCGACCGAGCGCGGCTGGCTCGAAGCCCTGCCCGCTCCCGACGAGGAGCCCGATCCGGCCCCGCCGCGCGACGAAGCCCTCGCCGTCGCCCTCCGCGAGATCATCGCCACCCTTCCCGAAGCCCAGCGCCGCATTCTCTGGGCCGATGCCCTGAATTCCGACGGCCCCGTCGCCAGCGAGATCCTCGCCGGCGAACTCGCCATTCCACCCGGCACCGTGCGCGTCTACCGCAAGCGCGCCCTCGACCGCCTCCGCTCCGAGATGGAGAAACGCAACCTCGCCCCCGCTTCCCGATGAACGCCGACGACACCACCTTCCACCACTTCGTCCTCCGGACGATCGCACCCGACAACCTCGCTCCCCTGAGCGACCACCAACTCGAAACCATGCTCGATCAAACCAACACCACCGACCAAGCCCCACTCTCCCCGAAAGTCCTCGCCGCCCTGGAGAAAAAGCCCAACCCGGCTCGCACCTCCTCGCGAAAGGTCTGGCTCGGCGCCGCTGCCGTCGCGGCCGTAGCCGGAATCATCGCGTTCGACAACTACTACTTCGGCGATGCCGGAGACGCCGCCTTGACCGCCACCCCACTTCCCGAGAAAGAGGCGGTGCCTGCCGTTCCTTCCGGTGACACCATCCGCATCGCCCTCGACTTCCCCAAGCCCATGTTCGTCGGCACCCCGGTCAAGGCCGAGCGGGCGAATCTCGAACTCCCTGATGAATCGAAAATCGTCAAGGAAGTCATCGCCCCCGTCGGCACGACCAATATCGCGCTCAACAAGCCGATCACCTCCAGCGACGAGGAACCGATCATCGGCGACCTCGCCATGGTCGCCGACGGCGACAAGGACGGAGCCGACGGCAGTTACGTCGAGTTGGGCCCCGGCCAGCAGTGGGTGCAGATCGACCTGGAAAAGGAAGCCACGATCCACGCCATCGCCCTCTGGCATTTCCACAAGAACGCCCGCGCCTATGACGACGTCATTGTCCAGCTCTCCGACGATCCGGACTTCCAGACCGGCGTCACCACCGTCTATAACAACGACGACGATAACTCGTCCGCCATGGGAGCGGGCCAGGATCTCGCCTGGATCGAGACCAACCACGGCCGCGTCATCCCCGTCGGCGGCCAACAGGCCCGCTACGTCCGCCTCTACAGCAAGGGCAACACCGCCAACGAGATGAACCACTACGTCGAAGTCGAAATCTACGGCCAATAGCCAACGTAGCGCGGGCATCCCTGCCCGCTTGTGACGGGGGCATCCTGCCCCCAGTCCCGCCCCACGACGCCAACGCGCCTCCCCACCGTAGCACGGGTTTCCAAAC
>JAHEDC010000546.1 GCA_024641425.1 Verrucomicrobiales bacterium
AATGATTATCACTCTCTCGCAGGACCCGGTGAAGAGGGCGCAACTGGCGTCTCAGGGACGGGCCCTCGTTCGCGCCCATCACAGTTGGGCATCCGCCTCCGATATCTTCCTCGAACACTGCCGATCCGTCATTCGCAACTGAGGATGCGATTGAGCAAGCCACTCAACGATAACTCTGTTCCATAAGATCGGCTGGAAATAGTTGCGGATACCTTTCATGGAGATTCGCATAACAGGCAACGAGATCTTTTGCTCCTTCGTGATAACGAATCGTCGGATGTGGGCGCCAACAGGGAGTAAGTATGTTACGCGTCCAATTTCGACCCGATCTTCGCGCGTCCTCACAAAGAATCTCGTTGAGTTTCAAATACGAAACATCACAGGAAACATGCGCCTCGGCCCATCTTCTCGCTGCGAAAGTATCAGATCGTTCCAAAAATCGCAGCAACTGAGGCGCGAGGTCTCGTCTCCGGTCAAGCAACACGCCGGTAGATTCATTGATGTAGGCGAGTGGGCCGATGTGGGCGTCCTCAAGAAGCCCCACAGGCGTGTTCGCGAAGAATGATTCCGTGACCGCCACGCAGCACCCTTCCCTTCGACTGAGAATGATGGAAACCTTCGCCCGACCCTGGTATTCGGCCACTTGATCGATCGGAAGGCTCTGGTAGAAAGCGATTTGTTGCCGCACTCCGAACACCTGCGCTTCGCGACGAGCATGACCAATGTCAAAATGCCCCTCTGCCTGCCCGATCATCACGATTCGAAGTTCGGGAGGCATTCTGCTGAGAGCATCATAGAATTGCCATTGTCGCTTCACAGGCGCCCACCCTGCCACCATGAGGATGTCGACGTCTCGATCCGAACGAGCGCGGGGTTGGCTGAACCGCGGATCAATCCAATCGCATGGCAACATAGGAAGGCATTTCAGGCGCGGATGAAGATTTTCAATTTCATCGATTTCCTTATAATTGCAAGCCTGCACATATATCGTCCCGTCGAGAACCGAAAGCGCCAATCCGAGCATCGTGTAATTGGAAGGAGATGAACTCGTCGATAGAATGATATCGTATTCCTTTTGGAAACGGGCAATATCGTGAATGCCGGCGAGGAGGCGTAGCCAGTTGTATTCGAATGTGATGAGAATGACTCCCTTCTCCCCGTCGGGGCCAGGAGCCTTCAGAATGACGCTGCGCGTCAAGGTCGGAACTGCAAGTTGGTCGGCATATCTTTCCCAGCCGACTCGCTCCTCGGTCCAGATCCCGTCCTCTGCATGGGCTCGGAATGATCGGATAGACCGGCTTCTAATCGTAGAATTCGAGGAGAATCGATAAGCCTGAAGGTCAGCTATCAATCGGCGCACGGGGTCGCGAGTTATTCGCGCACGAAGCGCGTGGAGGAGCCCTATGAGCTCCCGCGCGGAGCTAGAGTAGCGAATTGCATCCAGAAGGCGTACCTTTAGCCGGTAATGAAGATCCCGCAAACTATGGTAAGGACTTTTCATAGGAAGCCTCTACCATCCCCCCTTTCCATGGCGCGAGAGATAGTAGATAAAACCTCGTAGTGTCTGTATGTTCAGAAAGACGAAGCCTGCCGGCATACAGAATGCCTTCATGCGCAATTCTGGAATTAAGATGCCGATGGCAGCCGAGGAGTAGAACATAATTTGAGCCGAGAGCACGACTGCATAGAACCGGCCGCTGGGGGCGATCCAACAATTCGAGACGAACAGCGCCATCAGAAGGAGCGGCGCCGAGAGCCGAAGATACTTGTGGGCTAGCAACATCCACCACAGACGGTTCTTCCACGGCAAAAGCCAGGAGGGATAACGAAAAAGCATCTGGAAATTTCCGGCAAGTGTCCTTCTCTTGCGCATTGATTCCCTTTCGGGTTCAAGGCTTTGGGGGTCGTAAGCTCGCGCCTCCGCGGTAAAGTGAATACGGTATCCAGAAATCGCGATTAGCATTGGCGTTACCACGTCATCCAAGAGAGTGTCTTGGGGGAGCGATTGATACAGACCCCGGCGAATCGCATAGATGGCACCGGTGCAGCCGATACAGGAATCGACCTTCGCCTCGGCCCGCCTAATCATTTTCTCCAGTCTCCAGTAGGCATCGACACTACTTCCAAGGCCACTCGTCGAGTCTTCGATGAGCAACTCGCCGCTCACGGCACCTACCGTGGCATCATCGAAGCAACCAACAAGGCTTCGAATCGCCTTCGCTTCGAATCGTTGCCTGGCATCAGCGAATACCACAATGTCCCCCTTTGCGGCGGAAATCCCGTCATTCAGACATGAGGGTTTACCTCTTTGCCTTCTATTCTCAATAATTGTAAGGCATGGCACGTCGCGGAGAGAGCGTGCTCTCGCTACCGTTTCATCGTCGGAGCCGTCAGAGACGACAATGAACTCCCTCCGATCTTGTGGATAATCGCATGCGAGAAGATTACGCAAGCGTGGAAGAATTCGCTCCTGCTCATTGTGAACTACAATGACAATGGAAACCATGGGTTCGTTTTGGCAGTTGAGGGATTCCGGCTCGTTTCGATTTCGGCGGCTCAACAGAAATATGTGCAAAGGGTAACCCACGAAAGTGTATCCGATGCCTAGACCGCAAAGCCAGAATGCGAAGATGAGAAGGCATGACATCCGATGAAGAGGCGTTAGAAATTTACCAGAATATAATCCCACAACTCGAACACACCCTGAGTCAACGCGAGGCAAAGCATGAGATCGATGAGTCCGAAGCGACGCCAAAAGCGGATTCGATCCAACTCCTCTTCAACGAGTTCAGTGGCAAGTTGCGAAAGGTCAACGTCATGAATGCTAGAAATTGCCTCCTCTTCCCCTGCTACGAAGATGCGGTGTGGTGATTGTCGGGGAGGCAGTTCCTGTAAGGCTCGCGCATCAGGCTCTCCCCTCTCGCTTCCTTGGCGCGGCTCCCCGGAAGATGCGAACCGCGCTCCTCCGATTCGCGCGTTCGCCGGGTATAGGTTCCCCATATCCGGCGCTTGGCCATTATCCCCATCCTCGTCCTCGTCTTCATTCTCATCTTCACCATCCTCGTCATCTTCTACCCCCTTCGAGGTGCCATCTTCAAATCCTTCCATTCCTTGCTCCTTATCGATGTCCGGATCCGGGTCGTATGCGCCTGCTCTTAAGCCCACCCGATAATGAAGGGCCCCAATCGCTCCCGCCATGAAAAAGTACTCGAGGTGGTAGGAGCGATCAATCATCCAGCCTGAAACGATGTAACCAAGGAGCAATACGACGAGGACACGTCTCGACCGATCATCGGCTTGCGATGGGGGGCGCATCCGCACCACAATGCGTGCCCCCGCGTAAAGGACTGCCACAAAGAGAAACATACCATAGTGGCCTAGTTCGGCTCCAATAAGGACGTAGGAACTGTGGGTTGCTTTTACCACTTCTTCCCCTTCAAACTCGATAATCGCCTGAAACTTCTTCCAGCCTTCTCCAGTTGGGAACTCCTTGGATGCAGTTCGCGCGATCTCCCAGGCTAGGAGACGCCCCAGAATTGCCTCGTCCCCCCGAGCTTTAGAAAGTTCGGTCATTCTCGGAAGTTGTGTGAGCGCTGCCCACCCCATAGTCATCGCGAGCGAAAGGAACGCAATTTGAAAGATCTTCGATTTTCCGATTATCTGTGAACCAACGAGAACGACAAAGCCCACGATAAACGCGCCCTTCGACTGAGTCAGGTAGACGCAATAGAGAGCCAGAATAATGCAGGATACCCCCAGAATCACTTTCCAAAGCTGACGTCTCCATATCAACAGAAAATAGGCCATGGGAATAGCAAGAACCACGGTATGCCCCAGTGAATTCGGATTGTTGAACAGGTAGGTATTGAGAACCAATCGCGGCTTATCCGGAATCATGTGAGTGATTTCCCTCGCGTGGGTGATGTCTAAGCCATACTCGGACAATACGGCCATGCCGGCGACGACCATGATACACCAGAACCAACAGTTCAAGTAGATGGCCATTTGACGTCGAGTGCGCACGGCCTGGCAGGTCACGAAGTAAAAGGCGAGCAAGGTAATGACGCCCTTAAACGTCTCAGTCGTGTCGGGTGCCGTGACGACGGTATACGCTCCGTATAGGAGCATCACCCAATCGATAGGCGTTCGAAACAGTGCCGCGACGGTGA
>JAHEDC010000088.1 GCA_024641425.1 Verrucomicrobiales bacterium
CTGAGCGGAAAAGCGGCAACGCTCAGAATTTTTGGGCCTCGTCCGGGCCAGGCGTCGCGTAGGCGGGATCCTTGGCCCGGATGCGCAACTCGCCGTTTTCCAACATCCGCACCTCGAGCGGAACCAGCGTGGTGCCGCGCTGGTTGATGGTCTGCGCCGTTTCGGAGAGGTCGAGGGTCTCGATGCCGTCGGCGGAAACGGGGGGGACGTTCCCGTTGAAGAAGGCGGTGCACCACCAGCGCCTGGCCTTGTCTTGGAAGGGAGTGCCGTGGCCTAGGAAGCGTCCGGCGAATTTCCGCTCACTGTAAGGACCCTCGATGCGGTCGGCCGTCGCGTAGTAGAGGTTGTAGCTCCCCTTGCGCATCTCCCCGGTCGACCAGCCGGTGCCGAAAAGGACGTATTTCCCGTGGATCTTCTGGATGAGACAGCCCTCGTGGCCCATCTTCGCCGTGGTGCCCGAGGGCCGGATGGCAAAGGGTTCGGCGGCGAAACCGGAGAAGTCGGGCTGGAGCGGGGCGACCGAGGTCGCGCCCCAGACCATCCACCAGGTACCGTCGTCGTCCTTGAAGAGCGAGGGATCGTGGCGGCGCCCGATGGCGGCGCCCATCGGATTCGACCACGGGCCCTTGACCTCGGAGCCCGCGCTAAGGGAGAGGTTCGCGCCCGCGACCGGGAATGGGCTGGTGTGGACGAGGGCCCAGCGGTCGCCGAGCCAATGCAGTTCGGGAGCCCAGAGCCGCCACTCGCCCGGGTCGGCCTTTTCAAAGGCTTCGGGCTTTTCGGTGAACCAGAGGCCGTCCTTGAGCGAGAAAGGATTGGCGAGCGGCTCCCAGTCGATCAGGTTCGAGGAACGCCAGACCTGGGCCTTCCAGCCGACGAGGGAGTCGTTCCCGAGCCCCGTGTTGTAGGGATCGTTCTGTTCGCGCGGGTCACCCGGATTCGGTGTCGTGCCCGTGAGGTAGAAATCGCCGTCGGGGCCGCTGACGATGTAGGGATCGCGGATCCAGCCTTCCTTGACGAAGAGGGCGCGGGAGTGGGAGGCCAGGCCCGCTTCCAGGGTCGCGCGATTCATCACCGGGGCGACGGCGGACGGCGCCCTTCCGGCCCCGGTTTCGACCCGGGTATTGACGATGGCGCCGTTGAAGGGATTCGGCGCCTCGTAGTCGCCGGCGGCACTGAGGGCATCCTGACCGATCGAAAGATCGTCCTTCGGCTGCACGGGGATGAGACCGGGCGAGGGCAAGGTCAGGGTTGTTTCCCCGTTGACGCGGAGACTCATTTCCTTCGCGTCCAATCGGGCCTCCAGTTGAACCGTTCCCTTGAATGGCCGATCCATGTGCAGACGCGTAACCTTGCCGTCGAGCCGGACGTCGAAGGCAGGTTGGCCCCCGACAAAATGCAGCGCGTATCCGTTCTCCCGCCCGCCCTGGGCGAGGACGACACCCCGCGGATCCGGGGCGGTGACCTCGGCGAGGAGGCGGAGGGGTTGGTTGGCAATTTGGGGAGACGCCGTGGCCCTGGCTTTCGCCTTTCGGCCGAAGGGCGCCGGATAACGCGCGAGGATCGCCTTCAACTCCGCGACCACCTCGGGACGCTCCGCCGCCTGGTTCACGGTTTCGTGCGGATCGGTCTCGTAATCGTAAAGCTCGTATTCGGCGGTTTCGGGGGCGTCGTCGTCGCCAAGCCATTCGACGAGCCGGTAGCGATCGGTGCGGATGGCTCGGCCGAGTTTCCGGTGCGGATAGGCGTGGTAGGCGTGGTCGCGCACGCGGGCGTCCGGATTCTTCAGGACGGGCACGAGACTGAGGCCGTCGATGGGCTGCGGGCCCGCGGGTGCGGGAAGGCCGGCGAGTTCGGCCAAGGTCGGGAAAAGATCGACGCTTTCGGCGAGCTGCTTTGTCGCGGTGTTAGGCTTCGTTACACCGGGAGCGGTGATGAGGATGGGGATGCGGTTGGCTTGCTCGTAATTCGTGTGCTTGGTCCAGATGCCGAGGTCCCCCAGATGGAATCCATGGTCGCCCCAGAGGACGATGATCGTGTTGTCAGCGAGGCCGAGCCGGTCGAGTTCGTCCATGACCTTCCCGATCTGGGCATCGACGTAGCTGGTGCTCGCGTAGTATCCGTGGATGAGCTGCCGGGTCAGTTCGGCATCGACCTTGCCGTTCTCCGGCACCGGCTTGTAAGCGGTAATCTCCCCTCCCCGCTTCAGCGCGACCTCGGGCGCGCCTTTCGGGAAGGCGGTGTTTTCCGGCAGGGGCAAGGTCGCGGGATCGTAAAGATCCCAGTATTTCTTGGGCGCGCAGAACGGCAGGTGCGGTCGGGCGAAACCGGCGGCGATGAAGAAGGGGGTTCCGTCGTTGGCCCGGCGTTTCTTCGCGGCTTTCAGGCGTTTGATCGTCTCGTCGGCCACACGGCCGTCGGCGTAGTCGGTATCTTCCGCGACCGGGGATTCGAAGGCAGCACCGCGCGGGAGGCTGCCGATGTCGCCGAGTTTCTGGTTGGTGAACAAGGCTTCCTCGCGGGTCAGTTTGCCGCCGTCGGTGCTCGCCGGATCGAGGTATTCGACAACCTTTTCCTTGAAGTGCGGCACCGAAAACGAAGCGGGATCGCCTTCGTTCCCGTGCCCGACGTGGAAGATCTTCCCGAGCGATTCGGTGCGGTAGCCGCCGAATTTCGCGAAGTGCTGCGGGAGGGTGACGGCGTCCGGGATGGCCTTGCGCAGGTCGCTGCCAAGGCCGTAGAGCCCGGTCGACGTCGAGTGCGATCCAAGCATGAGGGTGAAGCGCGACGGCGCGCACACCGCCTGGTTGCAGTAGGCGGCATCGAAGCGCATCCCCCGCGCGGCGAGGGCGTCGAGATGCGGCGTCTTCGCGGTCTTGTCGCCGTAGCAGCCGAGCACGGGCTTGAGATCATCGACGAGGATGAGGAGGACGTTCGGTTTTTCCCCGACCGGAGCCGCTTCCACGAAGGCCGGGTCGCTCGCGTCGACGGGGAGCGTGGCGTTCCAGTCCCGCACCGCCTTGTCGAGCCGGACGGCGAGGTCGGGCCGGGTGGTGGCGAGGTTCTTCGATTCCGGGGCGTCGGTGTCAAGATCGTAGAGCTGGGGATCGCTGCCATCGAGATTGACGAGGTATTTCCACTTTCCGTCGCGCACGGCGAGGTCGGGATTGTCCTCGTCCAGACCGTGCCCGAATCCCGGACGGTCGGGCGGACGACGCCAGAAAATGGGAGCCACGCGGCCGGCCTTGGATTTTCCGACCAGGGTGTCCGCGAGGTCCTCGCCATCGAGATCCGCGCCGGGCGTCGCTCCGGCGAGGGTGTGAAGCGAGCGGTTGAGGTCGAGGGCGCAGAAGATTGACTCGCTGTTGGTCGTGCCGACCAGCGCGCCGTCGATCAGGCCCGGCCCCCAGACGATCAGGGGCGAACGCACGCCTCCTTCGTAGAGCCAGGTCTTTGCTCCGCGGAGGGGATAGGAATTCCCGGCGCCGGCCTCGTGGCCGTTGTCGGAACAAACCACGATCAGGGTGTTCCCACGAAGATTCTTGTCCTCGCGCACGCGGTCGAAAAGCGGCGCGAGTTGCTCGTCCATGGCGTCGAGCACGCCCTGGTAGAGGTCGCGTTTGGTCGGCCCCCACTTGTCGAGGGGCGGAAAGAACGGGGAATGCACGTCATCGGGACAGACGTTGATATAGAAGGGCTTGTTTTCCTTCTCGGCCTGATCGATGAATCCGAGGGCGGCATCGACGAAACCGGTCGTGATCTCCGAGCGCTGCATCCAGGTCACAGGCTCGCCGAGCCGCACCGCGTCCTGCCAGATTTTTCCGGGCTTCTTGTCGCCGGGCTTCAGGGTCAAGGGGAGTAGTTTCGGTCCCATCCCCTCGAAGTTGGTCAGGCTCGCATCGAAGCCGTAGTTGGCGATGGCGGGAGCGTCACTGACATCGCGCTGGCCGCCCATGTGCCATTTGCCGAAATGCCCTGTCACGTAGCCCGCGCCTTTGAGTGCCCGCGCCAGTGTCGGCGCTTTCGGGTCGAGCCATTGCGCGACGCCGCGTTTCGCGTTGTCCTTTCGGTTGTTGAGGTAGGAAGTGATACGCCAGCGCTGCGGATACTGGCCCGTATTCAACGCGACCCTCGAGGGCGAGCAGATCGGCGCGTTGACATAGAAACTCGTGAAGCGGATGCCCTCCTGCGCGAGTTGGTCGATGTGCTGTGTCTCGACTTTTCCCCCAAAACACGATAGATCCGTCCAGCCCATGTCGTCGATGAACACCACGATGATATTCGGCTGGGGACGGACAGGTTCGCCCTGTGCACTGAATACGAGGGCAATCATCAGGGCAATCACGGGGAAGAGGGAGGTCATCGCAGAAGTGTTTGTTTTGTGGTTAGCATTCTCTATCGCGACTCCGCCGAAGGGGCGGAAGATCGGACAATTAAGCACTCCCATCGGAGTGTTCAGGAACCGGGGATTTCTGTCCCGTGTTCGGTGAGGGACCAGAATTCCCTGAAGTGGAAGGGGCTGCTGCACTCGCGGTGGTGGTACTGGACACATTGGCCGGGACCGACGGGACGCGGTTTCAGGAGGATGCGGATCCTCTCTACGGTGGTTTGGCGTTTCCCGTCCATCCGGTCTGGATCCATTTTAGTTGATTGTTGGCCTCCGGCTCCTATCCAATTAGAGTCGGTTTTCATCGGCTCAGCTTCGGCTTGCCGACCGGCGCCGAGTCGAACACCGGCCACTGGCAGACGATGACCTTGCCCAATTCGTTCCGCCGCCGGTTGAAAATCGCGTTCGCTTCCGCCGGACTCAAGACCGGTCCTTCCACTTTCCCTTCGGGTGCGTTTTGCATTTGCATCGGATGATTCGACATTTTCTACCACAGACCGTTCATTGCAGGGAAGTCCTTTGTCTGCTGAACTCCGAATACCTCAATAAGTAACCATGAAGATCATTCTCATTACGGGCGCGTATCGCGGGCTGGGGCTCGCGACCGCAAAACAGCTCGTCGCCGCCGGACACCGGGTCATCCTCACGGCCCGCGACCCGGTGAAGGCCCGGGCGGCGGCGGAGCTGATGGGCGCGGTCGGGCTCGCCCTCGACGTGACGGATGACGCCTCCATCGCCGAAGCCGCGCGCGAGGTGGCGGAGCGATTCGGAGGGCTCGACTCCCTGATCAACAACGCCGCCCTCCTGCTCGACGGCAGCATCGGGGTGCTGGACCTCGCCATGGACGATTTCCTCGCCACCCTCGCCACGAACACGGTCGCCCCGCTCCGCGTCAGCCGGACCTTCGTGCCGCTGCTCCGGAAATCACGCGATCCTCGCATCGTCAACGTCTCGTCCGGGGCCGGCCAACTCGGCGACGGCGAACCGGCGATGTCGGCCGCCGCCTACAGCGCGAGCAAGTCGGCCCTGAACATGCTTACCCAGCAACTCGCGGCCGCACTCCCCGACTTCGCGGTGAATAGCGTCTCCCCCGGCTGGTGCCGGACTGAAATGGGCGGTGCCGCCGCCCCCCGATCTCCGGAACGGGGCGCCGACACGATCGCCTGGCTCGCGGCTGACGCTCCCGCTGGCCTCACCGGACGCTTCTTCCTCGACCGCGAGGAAATTCCCTGGTAGGCGGGCGTCTCGGAAATCGCGGCTACGGGAGGAGGTCCGGACGATTGGCCTCGGTGCGGGCTCGGGCTTTCTTGCTACGCCAGTCGGCGATTTTCCCGTGGTGGCCGGAGAGAAGGACTTCGGGAACGGCCAGGCCATGAAACTCGGGCGGGCGGGTGTAGTGCGGGGCTTCGAGAAGCCGATGCTCGCCGCAGAAACTCTCCTCCTCCGGTGACCGTTCGTCACCGAGGACGCCCGGGATGAGCCGCGTTATTGCATCGACGAAGACAACGGCGGCAATGGCACCGTTGGTGAGGATGTAATCTCCAATCGAAATCTCCACATCGACGAGGGCCTCAACGACCCGATGGTCGACCCCTTCGTAGTGGCCGCAGAGGATGAGGAGGTGTCCGGGTTTCGCGAAGGACTCGACCAGCGGTTGGTCAAGCCGTTTGCCCTGCGGAGTCATGAGAATCACGCGTGTTTCCGACCGCCGCAGATCCTCGACGGCGGCGAAGAACGGCTCGGGTTTCATCACCATCCCCTGCCCGCCCCCGTACGGAATATCGTCGACTTTGCGGTGCTTGTCGGTGCTCCAATCGCGCAGATCATGGACGCGCAGTCCGACAAGCCCCTTCTCAACCGCGCGCTTCATCATACTCTCTCCGAGTGGCCCGAGGCACATCTCAGGAAAGAGGGTCAGAATGTCGATGCGGAGGGGTGGCGAGGTCATCGGTCAACAGTCAAGGGTCAACGGGGGAAAAGGGCCCGCAGGAGATCCGAATTACCCATTCAACGAATCAACGAATTAACGAATTAACTTTGCCTCAACTTCGCGGCGATGAAACCATCGATATCGCCGTCCATCACGTCCTGGACATTGCCGGTTTCGAAGCTGGTGCGGTGGTCTTTTACGAGCTGGTAGGGTTGGAAGACATAGGAGCGGATCTGGCTGCCAAAGCCGATCTCCCCCTTCGAACCATACTCGCGCTCCATCTCGGAGCGCTTCTTGTCCTCCTCGAGCTGGTAGAGCTTCGCCTTGAGGATCTTCATCGCGGTAGCCCGGTTCTTGTGCTGGCTTCGCTCCTGCGTGCAACGGATGAGGATGCCGGTAGGAAGGTGACGCAGAAGCACGGCCGTCTCGACCTTGTTCACGTTCTGCCCGCCTTTGCCACCGCTTCGCGTCGTCTGAATCTCGATGTCCTTGTCGTCGACCTCGATATCGATTTCGTCGTCGACGTCGGGAGTGATGTCGACACTGGCAAACGAGGTGTGGCGGCGGCTCTGGGCGTCAAACGGGGAGATGCGCACCAGGCGATGCACGCCCTTCTCGCTGCGCAGATATCCGTAGGCGTATTCACCGGAAATCTTGAGCGTCGCCGAGCGGATGCCGGCTTCGTCGGCCTCGTTGATATCGACGAGATCAACCTGGAAGCCGTGGCGTTCGGCGTAGCGCTGGTACATGCGCATGAGCATTCCCGCCCAATCACCGGACTCGGTGCCCCCGGCTCCCGCGTGGATGGTGAGATAGGTGTCGCCCTTGTCGAACTCTCCATTGAGGAGGAGAAAAAGCTCGAAGGTGGTCAGACCCTCGTCGATCTCCTCGTATTCCTTTTTCACTTCCCGCGCGGACTCCTCGTCACCCGATTCGCAGGCGAGGTCGACGAGGATAGGGAAATCCGCAATCCGCTGGCAGAGGCTGCGGAAGGGGACGAGTTTCGCCTTCAAGGCCGAAACCTGTTCCACCTTTTTCTGGGCGTTCTCGTTGTTGTCCCAGAATTTCGGCTGGCTCATCTCCGCCTCAAGGGCGGCAAGATCGTTCTCAAGCTTGGCGGAGTCAAAGATACCTCCTTAGCTCGCCAATGCGGGCCTGTAGCGCGTCCGAGTCGAAAGCTTGCAAATCGACGGATACCGTCTTGTTGGCGTTTTCCATAAGGCGTAACCTATGGCGCTCGCAGGGCGGAATTTCAATCGCCAATTGCCGCAACCGGACGCGAGAATCATTGCCCGTGGAAAAAACCGCCGCCATCCTCATCCGCAAGACCCGCCTCACGGAGACAAGCCTGATCGTCCACTGGTGCACCGAGCACTGCGGCATCATCAAGACGGTGGCCAAGGGCGCGCTGCGCCCGAAAAGCGCCTTCGCAGGCAAGCTCGACCTTTTTTTCGATGCCGAAATCGAGTTCGTCCACAGCCGAAAAAGCGATCTGCACGTTCTCAGGGAACTCGCGGTCGGAGACCCTCGCCTCGGATTGCGATCATCGTACGTCCGCACACAGGCAGCGGCGTATTTCGTGCAATTGCTCGAACTCACCACCGAGCGGGGCACCCCGATCGAGCCCTTCCACGACCTGCTCAGGCGGGGACTCGATTTCCTCGCCTCGCATGCGCCGACGCGGAAGGCGATTCTGCACTACGAGAAGGAAATCACCACTCTCCTCGGCATGGACGGACACCATCTCGCGCCGATTGAAGCCATCCGTGACCTCTACAAGCGGGTGCCGTCCGGACGATCGGAGTTGCTGGCGAAATTGGCCTAGGCAACCCGCCACGCGGAGAGAAACGAAAGGCGCTCCCATCACACGGCAGCGCCTTCCGGCAATTCGAGGATCGAAGCGCCCTGGATCGGGCGTTTCTATGGGAGGGTCGACGCTAGTCGGGAACGATGATCTTGTCACCGACCTTGAGCTTGATCCCGGCATCGGATCCACCTCCCTTGCCCAGATCTATAATCCGCTCCTGGCTCCCACTAATGTATTTTGTCTTCTGCGGTTTGGCAAAATCCGTGAATCCATTGCAGCCAGCGATCGCGTTCAGAACGGTCATTCCAGGACGGAAAGGAACATTCGAAGGATTTCTCACCTCGCCAAGGACCGTCACATAGGACGTGGGGTCATTGCCGGCATTATCAGCCGTGACATTGACCGTCGGCTTCGTATAGATCTCGGCTGCCTTGTATTTGTCTTCGATCACTTTCCCCAGGGCCGAGGGCTTGAGGCCGACGGCCCTGACGGGATCGATATACTGCAGGCGGATGAGCCCATCGTCGCCGATGGTGTATTGCTGGGTCAGGGCCAGCTGGTCTTCCTGCGGCACACCAGTCACACGGATAATGAAGGACTGGCCGACCCTGAGGGCTGCTTCCTGGGCAAACGCGCCGGAAATTCCGGTGGCGAGGATACCGCAGACGATCATGAGGAAACGGGCAAGCAGATTGGATTTCATGAAAAGAGGGATAGCAGTTGGGTTATCTCTGAAGGGTAGGAGAGGATCCTAATACTGATCATCGTCGTAGGCACCGGCACTACCGCCTTGTTGTTCGTATTGACCGGAAGACGCGGACTCGGGTGCCCGTTTGGACTGGCCCTCGTCGGTGTCGGCAATGCGGCTCTTGACCTTCGTTTCGACGTTGGTCGGCGAGTAGTAGGTGTAGTAGCTCGTGTAGTATTGGTACTGGTTGTCGCTGCGGACGTCGACGTTATTGAGAACAACACCCAGAAGGGTGCCTCCGACGTTCTCGATCGCCTGCTTGACCCGGACCAGCATGCTACGGGGGAGTTTGCGGTGTTGGATAACAATCATCGTGAGATCACACTCACTGGCGAGGACCGAGGCATCGCTCACCCCGAGGATCGGCGGCGAGTCGATCAGGACGAGGTCGAAACGGCTTTTCACATCGGCGATCAGTTCCGACATGCGGCGCGAGTTGAGGATACCGGCGGCATCGGCGGGCAGAATGCCGCTGGGCATGAAGTAGAGATTGTCGACCGGGGTCTGGAGAATGACATCCTCCAGCATCAGATCGGTGGTCAGGTAGTTGGTGAGACCCACGGAGTTGTTGATATCAAAGAAGGTATGCAGGCGCGGGCGACGGAGGTCCCCATCGATCATCAGCGTGTTATAGCCTCCCTGGGCGCAGATGTATGCCAGGTTCACGAGGGTGGTCGACTTGCCCTCCCCCGCGCCTCCGGAGACCACGGTGATGGCATTCGCATCGGCGCTCTTCCGGTTGAATTCGATGTTCGTTCGGAGGATCCGGTAGGCCTCCGCGTCCGGGCTGAGACCACTCTGTTTGTGAAGGACACCCACATCCTTCGGAATGACGGCAAGAACCGGCACCTCAAGATACCGTTCGACGTCCTCGAGGCTCTTGACGCTGGTGTCGAGGTATTCGAGGAAGAAAGCGAGGCCCACCCCAAAAATGAGGCCGACCACGGCACCGATGGCGAGGTTCAACTTCACATTCGGCTTGGCAGGCGTCATGTTCGGTGTCGCCTTTTCGTAGAATTCAACCATCCGTTCGGGCAAGGTGTTATCGATCAGAGCCTTCGATCGCTGCTCGGTCATCGTCGCGAGAATCTCGCTGTCGAGGTTGTAGGCCTTTTTCGCCTCCATGTATTCAATGGAACGGCGCTTCTCGTCCATACTGTTGTCGAGCGTCCCCTTACGGGCCGATTCGACGCTTTTCAACGTCTGTTCCGCCATTTGCAGCGAGGTTTCGAGCGAGGCCTTCACCGTGTCGGCGGCCTCGAGAAGGTTCGCGCGCGTGCCGTCGATCAATTTCTGGAGTCCCAGCATCTTGGGATGCCTCCGCCCGAGTCCTTCCGCCGTAAGCTGCTCGTATTGGTTCTGAAGCGCCTGGTATTCCGGGAGGGTCTTCAGGAGAATGTTGTTATTGAGACCCAGGGACGAAGCGCCCCGAATCAGTTCGTCTCCGCTCAGGTTGCGCAAGGTTCCAATCTGGGCGCGAAGACCATCGATATTCTTCGCTTCCTCATAGACGTCCATTCCACTCTTCGCGACGAGACTGCCAGTCCCCGTATTGAGACTGTTCCCCATCCATGCCGGCAGATCGCCCGAAATATCTGGAATGTCGTTGTTTTCCATGATGTCCAGCATCGTGACGCGGGAGGCGTCGGTCTTGTCTTTCTGGGACTGAATCTGGATCTTCAGGGTTTCCAAAGTTGTCTTGATCGCGTTGGCTTCCTCTTCCTTGCGCCCCTCCTCGTAGCTCTCCGCAATATCCTGGGCGAGTTCGGCGGCCATGGCAGGGTCATTGTGATACACCTCGATGTTGATCAGGTCGGTTCCCCGAACATCCTGGGCGTTGATTTTCCTCTTCAACTTGTAGAATGCCTCGGTTTCGTTCTGGAGATTCCATTTCGCCACCAGATCGCGCTTTCGAATGACCCGCTCGAGAGTGCGGCGGCTCTCGATGATTTCGAACTGCGTCTGCATGAAGTTCGAGTAAGGGAGGAACATGTCGCTCCTATCGGACGTCTCCTTGAAGAGTTTCATCTCGCGGGGCGTGCGATTGATTTTCAACTGCACATTGCCGCGATACTGGCTCGGGAGGAGGTAGGTGATGACCGTAGCGGTCATGAACACGAGGAAGAAGGCGAGGAGAATGATGCCATACCGGTTGCGGATGACCTGCCAGTAGTCCAGGGCATGGAGCTTCGCCTCACTTTGATTAGGTTCCGTATTCATGGATCGCGTGCTGTCTCAATGGTTTGGTTCTCGGACGGAGCCTCCATTCCGTTTCGACAAATCCTGAAACGAAAAGGCCCTCCGCGGTGCGTTCGACACCGGGAGGGCTTCCTTCGTTCATTCTTATTAAATTTTCAACTCAAAACGTCGTGGAGAGACCGAGTGAGACAAGATGACGGTCGTATTCCCTCACCTCTTCATCGCTGATGTTGGTCGTATAGCTGTAGGAGGTGTTGAGATCAACGGTATTGAACATACGATAGGCCAGACCAACCTGGGCGCTAACGAGATCCTCGGAAGTGTCAGGAGAAACCGGACTGTCACTGTAGTCGCTGTGAACGTAACTGACCCCGGCAGTCCCGCGCACCCGGTTGCTGAAGGCATGTTCCGCCGAAAGGCTCGAGCGGAAGGCGTAGCGGCTGTCGAAGGTTCCAAGGTCGGAATCCTCGAGACCAAAACGGTTGACCCAGTGGACGGAGGTTGCTTCCGATAGGCGTTGACGGAGAGCGATCTCCGCGTAAGGGCGGTTTTGCTGGCCGTAGAGATCGTCGTCGCGCAATTCGGCTCCGGCGCGGAAGTGACCCATCAGCGTTCGGGAGAATTGCTGGTCGAAGCCCCCGAGGATGTAGTGGGAGATGTAGTCCCTCGGAGCAGAGTCGAAATTCGTGGAGGTAAAACGATATTCAGCGACCATCGTCGTGCTCCGATTCCAGGCGTATCGCACTTCCTCGCCAACAGTCTGCGTGAGGCGATTCTCAAACTCCCCGATCGCCGAATCGTCATACTTGATTCCGCTGACCGTGTAGCGTGTGATCGTAGAAACCCGACGACTCCATGCATAGGATGCCCACAGGTTGTTGTACCCGTAAAGGTATTGTTCGAGACGCCGCTGGCTGGATGCCCCGATCGTGTAGTCCGGCTCTACCTCGTAGGAGAGGTAAAAGTTGTTTCCAATGGTCAGCCGCCGGTTGAAGTCATGCTTCGCGTTGAGCGTGAACCGAGTATCGTAATAGAAATCCTCGTCAAGACCCGGAATATCATCATAGTAGTAGATGCCCGAAACGCTGAGCCCGAATCTCACGGGGGTCGTTCGGGAGCCTGTTCCATACCCTACTTCCGCCGTCCCACGACTGAAAGCGGAGCCGTCGCCCCCTTTCGCCGTAGTGGTCGGATTGCTGTCATAGCCGGAATCAACCCCAAAGGTGGTGGTAAAGGGAAGACCCGAGTAGAAGTCATCGTCCGAACCAAGACTCAACAAGCCCTGGGCCTCCACTCCCGTTGCGAGGGCCCAGCAGGCACCGATCCAAATGAGATGTGTCCTTTTCATGATTTCAGGTCTTTGCGTCGGGATGACCGTCGCGCGGCGGATTGGAAAGGCTTCATTTCTTCCAAATGGCTTCTGTGACGCCTTCGGAGTTCCCGATCAGTTGGGGGCTGTCGCGGTCTGCTGCGGAGGCGTGGTCTTGTCCTTCGGTTTCTCCCGCTTCTTCTTGCGATGCACGATCTCAGTGTCCGGCGTGTCATTGTCCATATTGAGAGACGCCGCTCCTCCGGGTGCGATCAAGTAGACCCCTGAGACGCTCACCGGAGGCGTGGGCTCGGACACAATTTCCTCGACGACTATTTCCTTCCCGCCCTTCGCGGGAATCGGCTCCTTCGCACTCATCCCCGCCTTTGCGCCCTCAAAAACCTCATCAAGTCCCGCGGCGATTTCGGTGGAAGCTTCCGGAGCCGAAGCGATCGCGCATTCGGCGATCTTCGGAGCTTCATCCGGTGCCGCCGCCACGGCGGTGACAACGATCTCCCGGATCATTTCCTTATCATCGGGAACGAGGGAGATTGCGGCTGACACGATTTCACAGGCACAGGATGCATTCTTGGCGATCGCAGCATCAACGACCACGAGGATTCTTTTCGGCTCGCTCGTGATCTGCGCCTTGACTTCCTTTCCGAGGGAATCGCATTCGGCGTTCCCGTAGGCCTGGGCCGTAGCCAATGCGAAAAGGCCGATGGTCGTCAGATAGTGTAATTTCATGATGATGTGGGTGCTCCCGTTGGGGTGCTTGCGGTTGCCGGTTCAGTGCTCAAAGGAATGGAATGTAATATTTTGAAATTTTTCTTAGTATCCATCATTCCTATATTGTTTTGAATTTTGCATAGTAAAACTGCGAGTCAAGCACTGATTGTTGATTTTTGCGGAATTTTTGCAATTACTGTATTTTTCTTGCACGGTAGGGATTATTCGGATATACCGCCATAAACTATTTAAAATAAAGCAGTTCCACTCAATATCGGTCTGCATGAGGTATACCCATGACCGCTTCGGTCGCGAGATATTGTGAGTTGCAAGCCATCATAGGGCTCTGATGGTCTCCTCAGGGAGGAATCGGGCCGGATCATTCACAACTTGGCCTTGGAGGGTCGAGTTCATCCGCTCCGAAGGCTTCGCAGAGGGAATGGATTGCTGTTAGCCCGACTTCGCGGATTCGAAAGGAGTTTGAAGGTCGAGGCCCCGTCGTTGCTTGGGTGGCCCGCCAAGGTCTGCACTACAACGGCGGCGATTTCGTGCGCCTCTCAGGGCTTCGGTGAGGCCGTGATCTTCGGTGGCGGCTGGTCGGGCAGGGTCAGTTTGAGCTGGTCGAGCAGGAGCATCAGGTCCTTCTCCGGCTGGGTGTAGCGCGAGAGGATGATCTCCCGCCCGTCCGTGGTGGGCAGATGCACGTCCAGCATCTGCACGGTGGCGAACTTCTCCAGCGCGGCCCGGGGCGTCAGTCCGCTGGCACTGTGTTTGAGGCGCGTCTTGAGCGTCACCTGCAAGGCGTAGGCGAGGAAGGAGATGAAGAGGTGGGCCTCGATCCGGTGGTCGAGCTGATGATGGATCGGGCGGATCGCGAGATCGCCCTTGAGCTCCTTGAAGGCTTGCTCGACTTCGGTGAGCTGCAGGTAGAACTCCCACAGCCTGGCCGGGTCGGTCCCGGTCATGTTGGTGCGCAGGAGATAGCGGCCTTCGCGACGCCACGCCTCACGCAGCTTGGTCCGGTCGAGGCGGTAAGTGAGGCTGGCGGTCTGTCGTTGGCCTTTGCCGTGAGGGGTCACTATCACAACGACAAAGCGGGCGTCGCGCCCGGCTTCCTTCTTCGCCGCGCCGATGGCCTGGTGCATGGCGTCGCGCCGCATCGGGCGCTTGCGCCCGACGAGGGCGGCGAGGGCTTTCAGATACTTGCGCAGCCTGCGGCGGCGCATGGAGCGCTCCTTGGCCACGCGGTCCGCGCTCTCGGCCAGGACATAGGTTTCGCCTTCATGGGGCAGGAGTTTCACCCTCACCGAGGGTCGTGCCTGCTGCCAGTCGCGCTGGAGAAGCGGTCGCTCCATCGTGGTGAGCTTGCCTTTGGGGGTGCCCACCAGATAGCTCACCGGCGGGGTGCCGGCCCGCATCTGCTCCAGCACTTCCTCGGTGGGAATGCCCCGATCCATCACCCAGACGCGGTCGGCCTTGCCGTATTGGTCCTCGATCCTGGCGAGGAAGTCCTGGAGGGTGGTTTTGTCGGTCGTGTTGCCGGGCAGCACTTCGTAGGCGAGCGGGTAGCCTTCGGGCGTGACGATGAGGGCGATGACGACTTGCACGCAGTCGCTTCGCTTGTCGCGGCTGTAGCCGAAGCGCCGCAACCCGGACGGGGTCTCGGGCGGGTTGCTCTCGAAGTAGGTGCTGGTCAGGTCGTAGAGGAGCACCTCGTACTTCGCGTCGAACAGGTCGCGCCAGCGTTGGGTGAGGTGATCGAAGAGGGCGCGCTTGTGCCGGAGGAGCAGGTCGTGGCACTGGTAGAGATGGTGTTGCTCGGCGAGCCGGAAGTCGCTGCCGAGCAGATCGGCGATGGCACTGTGATCGAACCAATGCCGGTGCAGGCGCCACTCGCTGCCCGGATCGATGAGGCGGTAGAGGACGAGGGTCTGCAGCACGAGGTCCCAGCGGGTGCCCTTGCGGCTGGCGGGCAGATGCTCGCTCCAGAAGGTGTCGAGTCCGAGCTGCCGCCACAGCTCGGCCCCCAGCCAGCACGCGCCCCATTGGCGTGGCCGGCGCAGGGACATTTCGGAAAGACGCACCCGCACGACGGGCAGCTCGCCGTCGCCGACGGCGGCCGGGGCGTGTTCCTCGGGGAAGAGCGCGACCTGTCGCGGCGTCTCATCGTCCTGCCCGAAGAGCGCGACGCTTTTGCGCCAGGAAGACTCCTGGCGGCCGTTGAGTTCGCCAAGGTAGAGGACGTGCCTTTGGACGACGCGCCCGTCGTGAAGGCGACGGTTTTCGACCACACTCCAGTAGAGGTGTTCTTTGCCATCCTTGAGCCGTGTGCAGCAACGCAGGAACATGATGGCTCACAAAGATAGCCACCGATTTCAAAGCGCAACCACCAAGGTCTGCACTACAAGCCGTTTTGAAAACCGGCCCCAGCAAAATCAAGGGTTCCAGCTCCGAAAAAGGGCGGAAATTGGCAAAAACCGGGCCGAATCCGCGAAGTCGGGTTAGCGAGTTGATGGTGAATGAAGACGCTGGAAAGCGCAGAGGCCCCGATCTCCAGCCCGGCGTCCGCATCGAGATCCCCGCGTCGGAAAACGCCGAAGGAGACCGGACGGGGTTGAGCG